>DFEL01000032.1 GCA_002369055.1 Cyanobacteria bacterium UBA3803 | reverse complement strand
AGAACTCCATTAGGAGACGGAAACCATATTAACCGCATCTTGCTTAATAGCCATTATTTGAAATTTTTCAAACAAGTTGATAAATGGTCAAATAGTGCATCTATAAAGTTTATTGAAAATATTATTATTGCGATTTCTTTTATTGTTGTATGGTAATTGTTAAAAAGATAAAGAATTCCAAAAACTCCTACTATTGCCATTATGATATGAATTGCAAGTATTATTTCGTCTGATGCTTTTATCGTTGTTGGTACAATTCTGAATAATTTTTCTATCATAATTTGCTCCTATTTAATAAAATCATGAATACTGCAACCCAAATGGCTGTGTTTTTTATGTTTTTTGTTATTGCTGTTGCCACCAAATAAAATACTTAAAAGAAATGCAACTATTGCCGCAAGAAATAATCCTACTATTGACCATACAATATTTCCTATAATTGCTATCAAAATTGAAGCTATGTCTTTGTTCATTTTCATTGAATGTCTGATAATATAAAGAATTGAAATTATAATTGCACCGTAAGCGATAGTAAGAAAATCAACATTTTGAATACCAATAATCATAAGAAATAAATATATAATTCCTGACACAATCAGAGCAATAGCGAATGAACCAAAAGTTACCACCATTTCAGAACCGTTTCTGTATAAGGTTATGATACGTTGGCAGTGCAGATTCATTGTTATTGCACAGCAGATGATTAAAAGTATAAATAGTATTATTATCGGTAAAAAATTATTCATAACATAACTATAAAATATATGTATGTCAAATATGGACATAAGGGCTTCTGAAATTTTCAGAAGCCCAAAATAGTTATACAAATTTACTTGAACAGCCGGAAATTATTTGTTCCTCTTTAAAGTCTTTTTTATTTTCTATTACATAATTACGTATTAAATAATAATACTCGCTATAATCATTTGTTACAAATCTTTCGTTGCAATTAGAACACCAAAATTTTATGGTATGAGCACCTGATAAAACAGAAGCAATTGTTTGATAAGGAATCAGCACTTCTTCTTTACCACATACAGGACATTTTACCTTTGGAAAAATGGTGCTGTCAATATAATATGCCCCAAGCCATATTATACCTGCTTCCAGCGGCATTCCATCTTTAAATTCTGTAATCTCATCATTACTAAAAATTTGAGGATAAATTGTACCTACGTTGTGTGTTTGTTCTTGGTCGATTGCTTGAGATTCTAACTCTGATTTTGAAATAAATTTAGGCATATTTTGCCTCCTTTCTGTTTACTGTGTTGTACATTTTCATAAAGAGGTCAAAAGAAAAGACTCATCGTGATAATGAGCCTTTTTATAAGTTCTCATCATCCAAGCATTAGCACCCGACTTTACGGGTTGCTGTGTAGTCAACGGGCTTGTCCCTCGTACACTCTTTATGAGTAAATTTATTCCGGTTTTATTTTTAAATTTAATCCGACTCTATTTGTCTGATAATTCTTCGTCAAAAATTTCTTCAACAAGATTTGCAAATTCTTCATCTTGAGCAAGTTGATTAAAGATATTTTTTAACCAACATTCAAATTTTCTTTGCTCAATTATATTGAGTAAATCGCCTGTACTTATTGCATCAGGTATAAAAATTTCTTCATCCATATTTATTATTCCCTTTCTTGTTTAATGTCAAAACTAAAAAAAGTGAGGGGTAAAAGGAGGTTTACCCCTCATTGTAAAGCAAATACATTGAAATATTTAAATCTATGAAACTTGTATTATTATCTTAAAACAGTGTGTCGTCAAAAACGGTCGTATGATTTCCGATAAAAATTTTCATTTAATAATACTTCTCCAAAATCAGTTTCCACACTATGTTTTAGCTACCTTTTAGAGATGTGTTATTTATATTTTTATATATTCCAGCTTTTTTTTAATTTCTAACATGACAAACTTAAATATTAAGAAATATTAAATTCTAAAAGCTGATTCTATTTTATCAATTTCGGATTTATTCAAACCGATTTGTTTTGCAACATTTTGCCAATTTTTAACAACACTTTTTAAATCATTTATAATTTGTTTTGCACTATTTATATCCAAATCAAAGTATTCACAAACAGATAGTGCAAGCTCTATATCTTGAGCGTTGTCTGTTTGTGTAATATATGTTGACAAAACATTTTTGTTATCAGGACTTGGATTAACATCGTATAATGGAGATAGCTTCCAGCCTTTAGTACCTGTATATAAAAATCCGTGGTTTCTTAAATGGTCATCCGTGTTAGAAATTAATATTGAAAATGCCATACGTTTCCAGAGTTCAACTAAATCCTTTTTTGTATCAGAACCATATTGTCTGATAGCATCAGCAATATCCAAATAACTATGTATTTGAGTATCATTATCAACCGCATTTAACATACTCATTGCCGATAAGAAAGGTATTCTGACATTACCTTTTCTATCAAATCTCTTTAGCAAAATAACATTCTTTTTACCGGCTTTTTGGATAGACCATTCTTGAACATTCAATCCACATTGTTTCGCAAGAGTAAGTGCAACTCCTTCCCACAAAACATTATTTGTAAAATCATCTTTTTTAGGAAATTTTGCAATGCATAAATTCCCATTTTTATCTAATACACTTGCTTTTGGTCTTGCTCCGCCTAAGGACGAACCCGGAGCCAAAAGAAGTTGCAAATCACTTTCTTTTTCGCTGCTTTCAATGATTTTTTCAGATGCAGCCAATAATTTCGTTAAATCAATTAATGGCGGAATTGCTTTTATGTTGCTTGGATATTGGTATTCTTCGCTATCTTCTGTTTTAAATCTCAATGCACCCTGTCTTGCTATGTCATTTACAAAAAGCAAATAATCTATTTCATTTAATGTTCTTGGACTTCTGTTTTCTTTTTTTGCAAGCTGGTTTTCATATCTTCGCATTAAAATCCTGCCCCAAGTATCAGGAGCACTATCTCCAAATGAGCCAAACAATGGCACTTGTCTTGTATTAACTTGTTTGCCTTTCCCAAGATACAATCCGGGTTCTAAAGAAAAGGATTTCTTGTTATTAATCCATTCATCAGAGTATTCAAAGTCAGAAGTTTCTTTCCCTCTTGAAAAATGTGACCAGAGAGTTCCGACAAAGTAATCAATACAATCTATATTTATGTATACTAATACCTTTTTGTCTGCCATATTTTAAGCCTCGTTTTTCTTGTATCGTACTCTTTTGGGCAAATTTTCTCTGTCAAAACGTCTGCCTAATTCATCTTTGTCGGGATTTGCTAAATCATATAAGTTATCAATAAGTCCCAATACAAACATAACTTTAGCATAAATTCCCATAGAAACAGTAGAATCACCTTTTTCAACTTTTGTTAAAGTAACATGGGTGATTCCGGCACGTTCTTCAATCAGGCTCATCGTAAGAGAACGCTTGATACGAGCATTTTTCAAATCAGCTCCTAATTGTGCCATAGCTTTTTTAACAGGTATTGGTATAATTGATGTCTTTTTCATTTTGCACCTAAATATATTATAATATATTTTATATCATTTTACATACATTATAATATATTTTATGTAAAATTTCAACCCTTACTAACTACATTTTCCGCACCACTTTCAATTAGGAATATATTTCTTTGTATTCGTCTTATTTATAAGTATTTTTCTTATTATTTAATTTTTATTTTTCGTTGTGTCCGATTTTGACGTGGGAGTGTTTTAACATATAAACATACGCAAAAGAAAGCGAGGTTTATATGTCATTAGAACGGGAACTTTATGCTATTTTTCAGCGATTTGTTTATTCTTCTGTTTTTTTGCATTTCAGAAGAAATTTAGAAAAATATAATCAATGGAAACCATTTTTTATTTCATTGGTTTTCCTTGCGTTGCTTGATTCTGTCGTATTATTTCTTTGCGCAATACTTTTACCGACAATGTTTGTCGGGTCGTTCACAATATCAATAGTAATTTTTCTGTTCTACTGGTATTTCAGAATAGAAAAGTTTAAGAAAATCGGCAATACAAAAAATTCAAAATACTGGGACGAGGCTCAATTTTGGCTTGGTTTAAGCGGTTTGCAATTTGAGCAGGAAGTTGCAGATGTATTCAGAAGAAACGGTTTTAAGGCAGAAGTTACTCCAGCAAGCGGTGATGGCGGAGTAGATATTATTATGCATAAAGATAATTTAAAATATATTATTCAGTGCAAAAAATATGCAAACCACCCGGTAACACCACAAGAATTAAGAGCTTTATGGGGAGTAAAAGACGATTTTTCTGCAGACAGAATTTTAATGGTAACAACAAGCACGCTGACAAAAATGGGCAAACAATTTTTATCTAACAAGCCAAATTTTAGTTTTTTAACACTGAACGATTTAATATATTTGTCGCAAAAACCATTGCAAAATAATAATTCTAACAAAAATTTAAATCCGTAAAAATATATGACCGTTTTTGACACACCTTATTTTTATAATGAGATAAAAAGAGATTACTAATAACGAAAGGAGTAATACTATGGCTAATCAAACACCTTATTGCAGTACAAACAACTCATCAAATTCATTTGATGAAAGAGAATTGAAATTTGAACTTGTAGAGTTCGCACAAAACCCTGAACCCCGTTGTCCTTGTATTTTACTTTTAGACACATCAAGTTCAATGTGGGGCGAGCCGATTAATCAGCTTAATCAAGGGTTGAAAGAATTTAAAAAACAACTTGTTCAAGATGAACTTGCGGCAAAAAGAGTTGAAGTTTCTGTTGTTAGTTTCAACAGTGAAGTAGAAGTATTAAATAACTTTGAAACTGCAAACAGTTTTAATGCTCCGACATTAAACACTCGTGGTTGTACGGAAATGGGCAGAGCCATTGAAGTTGCGATAAATATGCTTGAAAAAAGAAAAGCAGATTACAAAAGTAACGGCATTTCTTACTATCGTCCTTGGATTTTCTTAATAACAGATGGAGCGCCGACAGATGATGTTACAAGAGCAATTTCAAAAGTTCACGAAGGCGAAAAACGTAAAGAATTTGCATTTTTTGCAGTCGGAACAGAGGGTGCAGATATTTACACCTTAAACCAAATATCAGTAAGAGAAGCGTTGACTTTACAAGGATTGAATTTTACGGCTTTATTCCAATGGCTTTCAAATTCAATGTGTTCAGTATCACGTTCTACACTTGACGCAGAAATAATATTAGAAGCACCGACAGGATGGGCAAAGATTTAATTATGAACTGGAAATATTTTTACGCAACCGAAAAAGGCACATCACATATTGCCAACGACACACCCAGACAAGATAATTGTTCCGTTGTAACTTTCAAAGTTTCAGGGACAAGGTATCTTATCTCTGTTGTCGCTGATGGTGCAGGCAGTGCATCAAAATCTCAAATATCATCAAAGTATATCTGTTACTTTTTCATAAAAAGAATGGCTAAATGGCTCAAAAAGAATAACATTTCTGATTTCAAAAAAGAAGTTGCTTTTGCGTGGATAGAACTTTTGCACAAAATTTTTGACAAAGCCGTAAAAGACTGTCATGCAGAATCAAGACGTGAATTTGCTTCAACCTTCTTATTTTGCGTTTTAAGCGACAAAGGCAACTTGTTTATGCAAATTGGTGATGGTGTTATCGGAGTTGAAAAAGACAATGAATTTGACTGTGTTTTCAAACCTCAAAACGGTGAATATATTAATACTACGCACTTTATAACAGAGGATAATTTCAAAAAACATCTTATGCTTGAAAAAAACAAAGATGAAATATCCAAAGTCGCAATATTTACAGACGGAATTGAAACAATAGCACTTGATATGCAGAATATGAAACCACATGCTCCATTTTTTGCCCCATTTTTTAAAGTTCTTTCAAAATTTAAAAATAACGGAAAATGCAAGGCTTTATGCAAAAATCTGTCAGAATTTTTAAACAGCGAAAGAGTAAATAAAATGACTAATGATGATAAAACGCTTGTTTTAATTTCAACAAATAAATAAAACCAACAGGTGATTTATGGCAACATACACAGACGAAAACGGAAAAGTTATAACACTTGGCAAACAAATTGCACAAGGCGGCGAAGGTACTGTATATAATTGCAGTACGAGTTCTCGTTTGGTTGCTAAAATTTACAGAAAAGATAAATTATCCAAGAAAAAAGGCGAAAAACTTGAAGTTATGTGCAGTCTTTATGACCAGGAAATTGCCAATTTTTCAGCTTGGGTGAAAAAAGTAATTTACGAAAACGGAAAACCTGTTGGTTTTCTTATGGAAAAAATCACACAATATGAGGAAATTCACCTATTATACGGAACAAATGCCGACAGGCAAAAATATTTTCCGAATGCTGAGTGGAAATTTATGGTACACGCAGCATTAAATTTAGCCATTGCTGTTGATACTCTGCACGAAAGGGGTATTGTTATAGGTGATATTAATCAGTCAAATATCTTGGTAAACGACAAAGCCGAAATTAAATTAATTGACTGCGATTCTTATCAGGTTGAACATAACGGAAAAAGATTTATCTGCGAAGTTGGTGTTCCTGAATACACTTCACCTGAATTACAGGGATGCTCATTTAAAAAAGTAGTCAGAAACCAAAATCATGACTACTTTGGTTTGGCAGTTATGATTTTTAAAATTTTATTTTTTGCAAAACATCCTTACAGTGGATGCAACGCACCAAGCGAAATTGAAAATGCCATAACAGGAAATTATTTTTGCTATGCAAGAAATTATGCTTACGATACACCAATATATTCTGCACTTGTAAAAACACTATTAAATGACAAATTAAAAGATTTATTTGAAAGAGCATTTTGTGATTCAACCTCAAGACCAACCGCAAAAGAATGGATAAGTGCTTTAGAAGAATTTGAAAAAAATGATATAACTGTATGTTCAGGCGACAACAGACATTTTTTCAACAAAAATTCAAACAAATGTATTTGGTGTGCATTGAAACAAAATGGTCTTGATTATTTTGAACAAGCACCGGCACAAAATAATACCACATCTAAATCAAAAACAACTGTCTCTAACAAAACAAAATCAACTACAACAAGTCAATCAAATACTACGACCTGTTCAAACTGCGGTTACACATACCCTAACATAAATAACA
>DFEL01000090.1 GCA_002369055.1 Cyanobacteria bacterium UBA3803 | reverse complement strand
TGGAATTATAACTGAAGTAGGTATATTAAGAGCACCTTACGAGAAATCAATTAAAGAAGCGTTTGAAATACACCAAAAAGATTTGTTACAATAATTTCATGTTTTTCATGATGCCTGTTATTATTGACCATGAGCGTGGAATATAATTAATATAAGGCATGCCTTAAGTTCTTTAACGCAAGCAGATATGATTATTCAAATCAAGACTTCGGTCGATTGTACCACACCGATTGTCAATGAGGACTGCTTTACGAACGTATATGTGTGCCTAATGCCATAGTGCAGCAGAAGTGATTGCATCCTAAGGTCTATAAGTTGATTAGGCGATTATTTAATTGCGTTAAACCACATTCCTCATCGGTTTAAAATTTTTGGTAGACCGTCTTGTCACAAGCAATTTTAGCTTTTGGAACAAAATCTGTTCCAAAGCCTTCTGCTATGTTTTTTATTTGCATCGAACCTGAAATTATTATAATTTTAGTTTTGTAATATTGTTTTAAAAGCTGTATTTGTTCTATAAGCCACTCACCTGCATATTTGGGAGAAAAGTCATACTCCATTGATAAATCTGTTATTATTACATCATAAGGATTGTCTATGTAATTGTACACCCAATCATATCCTTCTCGAGCGGTATAGGCCCTATCAATTTCTATTTCATTACCGTACAGCTCTTTTAGATTATTGTAATGATAATTATTCCAACTTTGAGAATCATCAACTATCAAATAGTGTTTCATTTTGTGAGCCTCAAAACTTCATAAATGTTCATTTTCTTTTCTTTCCCACGAATTTTTACTTCTGATATTTTTATAACATCAGCAATACCTCTAACGTATTCGTATGTAGAGGAACTTATTAAAAATTGAGTTTTATATACTTTGTTATAACTTTCAATGCGGCTTGCAAGGTTTACCATATCCCCAATAACGGTGTATTCTAAACGTTTTTCGGACCCGATATTTCCGACAAATGCTTCACCTGTATTTATGCCAACACCAATTTCAATTTTAGGTTTACCTTCTTCCAGCCATTTCTTTTGTAATTCTTGAACTTTTAAAAGCATAGCATTAGCACATTTTACGGCATTAACAGCATGGTTTTTGTCTTGTATAGGTTCACCAAAAATTGCCATAACCGCATCACCTATAAATTTGTTAATAACACCGTTGTAACTGCTTATAATCGGTTCAAGTGCGGTAAAATACTCGTTCAGTATTACAGAAATTTCATCCGGCTCAAGCTTTTCGCTCATTGACGTAAATCCTCTTATATCAGCAAATAAAACTGTTACGTCTGCTTTTTTTCCGCCCAATTTTACATTGTCAATATCACTTACAACATTCTCCATAATGTCTTGTGATATATATTTACCCATTGCATCTTTAATTTTTTCTTTGTTTCTTGCTTCAACTATAAATTTTCTTGAATAACCAAAAATCATGGTAACCATTTGAAGTGCAATAGGTGTTATTACAGGTACTGCAAAATTTAATTTATACGACAGCACAGACATAAAAATATATCCCACAACCATTAGCACCATAATTCCAAGTCCTGCAATTAGAGAAAAGTTTGCAACTATAATGAAAGCCGCAATTACCAGTGCCAGATTAAGCATAAATTCCTGCATTGGTGTAACGGAACGAACTATCTGGTTGTGAATTAAATTATCTAAATTTGTTGCTTGAATATCAACTCCGGGATGTTTGTTTTGCATTGGTGTCGGAGCAGCATCTTCAAGTCCTAAACCTTGAGCTTTGGCATTTGCTCCTACATATACAATTTTGTTATCAAAATTTTTCGGATCTATTTTAGGCTTTTTGCCGGCTTTAATTGCGTCAATTGAATCTATTATATCTACTGCCGAGTAAGTTCTGTGTGTGTAATCCGAATTTTTATAATTTTTATAAAAATGTAGGAAGTTACAAATTCCACCCCAGCGTCTGTGATATTTTATTTTTATTTCTTCATCTCCGCTTATGATAAGATGTGTTTTTGTAAGTTTAATTTCTTTTGTATTGTTTAAATATGCAAACATTCTTAGACCTAACGAAGGATAATAGTTGCCTTTATAATAAACTAATTGAGGTACATCCTTTATAAATCCGTCTATTGGGTGGGTAAACACTTTAACGGAACCCACTTTTTGTAAAGCTTTAAAATATCCTTCAGGATATCTTGAAAGGCTGTTATATCTTGGTTGTTCTTGTGGTTTATATTCTGTTATGATAGGAAATTTGAATTTTTCTTCAAATTTTTTATCATAAATTTTACCTTCTTTTTCATTTGTATAATTTCCGTTTAAAAGACTGAAGCCTCCGACAAAGTTATTAATATCCTTAACCGTTTCGTATAATTTTAAATCTGCTTTTGGATTATTTAAATCTGGAGTCGTTACAACAGCATCAAATCCTATAATTTTCGCATTCGTATAATGACCTAAATAATCAAATATTTTTGCGTATAAATCCCTGCTCCAAGGCCAGCGATAGCGTTCTATTGATTCATCGTCTATTACTACAAGCACAATGCCGTCAGAACCTTTATGGCTGGCAACAAAACTTCTTACCATAAGGTTATATACACCCGGTTCAAAAAAACTGCTAAAAATAACGTATGCGACAAAGATTATAATTGCAAATGCAATAAAAATTATTACTGATTTTAATTTACCCATAAAATTTTCCTAACACTGTTTATTTTCTTTCATGATATAATAAATCTGTAAAAAAGGATATAAATATGAATAAAAATGTTATTGATTTAATCTCGGAAGAAAAAATTTATCCGATAGTTAGAAGTAAAGATGCAAAGAATGCTGTTGATATAGCACACGCATTAATTGAAGGCGGAATAAAGGTTATGGAAATTGTTGTTGAAAATCCTTCTTTATTCTCTGCAATTGATGAAATTTCAAAAGAGGCTGTTGTTTGTGCCGGTGGTATTATTACTCAGCAACAAGCAGAACAAGCTATATACAGTGGTGCTAAATTATTTTCATCACCGTTATCTCAAATGAATATAGTTAAAATATCAAAAAATAAAAAAATGCCGTTCATTTCAGGTGCTTCAACGCCAAATGAAGCTTATGCGGCTTGGCAGGCAAGAGTGCCATTAATAAAGATATTTCCTGTTACAGCATTAGGTGGGGTTTTATATATTGAAGATATGCTTAGAACGATGCCTTTTTTAAAAATAATGCCAATGGGACATATTAAACTTGCTGATGTTCCTGCTTATATTAAGGCAGGTGCAAAGTCTGTTGGTGTTGGCAGAGATTTTTATCAAGATTTATCATTTGCTGAAATTACAAACCGTGCAAAAAATATTTTGAATGTCGTAAAGGTTTAATATGGCGAAAAAAGTTGTATTATCAGGATATTATGGTGCTGATAATTTTGGCGATGAAGCAATTTTAGAAACTATTGTTCAGCATTTGAAGAAAGTAAATGCTGAAATTACTGTTTTATCTTCTAACCCTGAGAAAACTGCTAAAACTTACGATGTAAAATCAATCAGCAAGTTTGAATTTGGAAAAATTATTAAGAATATTTCAAAGGCTGACGTGCTTATTTCAGGTGGTGGCAGTCTTTTACAAGATGTAACAAGCGTAAAAAGTTTATTCTACTATTTGTTTATAATTTTTATTGCTCAATTTTTAAAAAAAGATGTAATAATTTTTGCTCAAGGTATTGGTCCAATAAATAATAAATTTGGTAAACTTATTACTAAAAATTTGTTAAAAAAGTGTAAATGGGTTAGTGTCAGAGATGATAAGAGCTTGTTTATGCTCAGAGGTTGGGGAATAAAAACAGAATTAGTTTGTGATCCTTTATATGATTTGGAACTTGTCGGAACTAATACAGAAAACCGAGTTGGAATACAGCTTAGAAATTTTAAAACCTTATCCGAGCAATTATTAATAACTCTTGCAAACCGTGTTGCAATTGATTTTCCTGATAAAATAATAGAAATATATTCATTTCAAGACAGCAATGATTTAGAAGTTTGCAAACATTTTGAAGCACTTTTGCAATCTGTTAATCCAAATATAAAAACAAATGTAATTTCCGGTAAAACTCCAAAAGAAATAGTAAAACTTATGGCAAATCTTGAATATATGATTGCAATGCGTTTCCATGCTATTTTAATTGCTTTAAGATATGGAATTAAGACTTTAGCAATAAATTACGATTATAAGGTTGAAACGCTTGCTCAAGAGGCAAATTTGCCAATGCTATCCATGAACGCAACAGAAAATTACGGTTACTTGTTCAGCAGGCTTAAGAACTTAGACCGTCGTGCATTGCTTGATTTTGCCAATAAAAAACATTTTGATTGGGAGATGTTTGATTTACTGGTGAATTAAGCGTCTAAATAAACTTTTAATGTACTCAACAACCTTTAACAAGAATGGTGGTTCTATGTAGCTGGCTTCTTGAGCATCTTTTAAAGTAAAAGTATCTTTCTTTTCTTTAAAAAGAGCTTGCTTAAGCTCTTCTTCTTCCTTTTTCTTTTTTTGTTGCTCAAAATAACCTGTGTTACCTGCACCTCCGTCTTGTGTTTGTGCGGCTCTGAGTTGTGGGGTATTGTTTAGTGGATTTACGTCAAAACTCATGGCTTTGTCCTCCATTATATACATGCCCATTTTATGCTATTTTTATGCACTTTTTATCATATATATTAAGGATTTTTAACGTCTTTGAAAAAAGTCATTATTATACTAAATATAATTGTTACCAGCACAAAGCCCCAGCCTGCTACAAGCAGGTTAGATAGAGGATAATTTCCGTAAGGATGTTTTATGTTTTCATAAAGGTAGCTACCGACAATTGTTGCAAAAACAAGCGGACATAAATATTTTATGCATAAAACCCAAGTTTTTCCGTATTTAAACTTACAATTTTTATTTATTATTTCTAAAACTTTATCAGCACCGTATATCCAACCTAAAGCAACAGTTTCAACAAGACCTATTGCAATAAGGTTAAAGTCGTTCATAAAATGGTCAACTATATCAACCCAATACAAACCTGCATCAGTTGTGTAAATCATTGCGATTAAACATCCTACAACGCAGAAAAATATTGCAGTTTTTTGTTTTGAAGTCCCGAATTTGTCTTTGAATGAGGTTGTAACCCCAGCCACAATAGAAAATACAGAACCTAATGCTAATGTAAATAATATAATAAAGAATATTAGTGAAAATAAAATAACCATCCATTTACCACCGGGCATAGCCGCAATTGCAGTAGGGTATGTTGCAAATGCAAGCATAATTCCGGAATGTGTCATTTCTGAAATAGGAATGTTTTGAATGTGTGACAAGTAACCTAAAGAGCCAAAGCATGCAAATCCTGCAAAGAAGCTTACAATTGCGTCTGCAATAGCAATGATTATACTGTCTGATGTTACAGGTGCATCTTCAGGTAAATAACTTCCGTATGCCACCATAATAGAAAATAAAATACTTAAAGAGAAGAATACCTGTCCGTAAGCCGCTGCCCATACGCTTGGTTGTAATAATTTTGACCAATCAGGTACTAAATAGTAATATATACCGTCTATGGCTCCCGGCAGAGTTACGGCTCTGATAATCATTATAACAAGTAATGCCAATGGTACTGTTACTACATAATTTAATACGGAACTTACAGAGTCAACACCATTTCTTATGCAAATCCATATTAAAAACCAACCAATTATCATTGCAATTAATATACTTGGTACAAATCCGCTAATATCAAACATTCCGCTTGAAACGTGTAATGCATCGGTCATGAATATATCTGCTGCTGCCTTGTGCATCCAAGGGGATGAAAATGATAAATACACATAGTATATTACCCAAGCTAAAACAGTTGAATAATATGAAGCTATGCATGACGCAGTACCTACACCAAGCCAGCCAATCCATTCAAATTTCGGATTTAATTTCTTTAACGCAATAGGTGCCCCTGCCTGAAAATGTTTACCTAATGAAATTTCCATTGCTAATAGCGGAATACCTGCCGTTACTATTGCAATAAAATACGGTATCAAAAATGCTCCACCACCATTTTGGTATACAATTCCCGGAAATCTCCACATATTTCCCAAACCAACTGCTGATGCAACAGAAGCCAATATAAATGTAAATCTGGAATTCCAAGTATCTCTTTTTTCCATAACTCTTTCCTTTATCTTATTACACTAATAGTAGCATAAAAATTTTAATTGCATTTTAAGTGCCATAAATACACTTAACAAAAGTTAATCTTTTTAATTTAAAAATGAACAAATTTTTTTCTAAATCGTTATACTCATGTAAAGGATGAAATTATGAAAGAAAAATGTACAAAATTTAAAAGTTTATACTTGTTCAGAGATGAGGCAGAACTTGAAGAACATTTAAAAGAATGTCCTGACTGCAGAGCAGAAAAAGAAAAAATGGATAAGGTTTCCGAACTTCTGAAAGAGGTAAAACCATATTATGCACAACAACGGCGAAAAAGTTTTGCACGATTAAAAGTTGCGTGTATTTTATTTGTTGGGTTATTTGCAGGCATGTTGATAGGATATTTTACTCAATTAGGACATATTTCTTCATCTACCGCATATAATTACAGCGAAACAACAGATACAACAAATGAATATGGTATGCCAATAGATAACTATGGATTAATAAGTTTAAATTAATGGATTTAAAGAAGATAATAAAAAACAATCAAAATAATGTAAAAAACATTATCAGATTAATAACAAAACAAGAAAACGAAGATATAGAACAAGAAGTTTATATCAAAGTTTGGCAAAAATCTGACCGCTATGAAGAACAAGGCAAATTCACAGGTTGGATAGGTACAATTGCGAAAAATTTTTCAAAAGATTACCTACAATCTTCAACAAAAAAAATACAAGATAATTCTTGTTCAGATGAAAATAAAGTAAATGAAATAAAAGATAAATCGGATAATCCGGAATCTGCATTTATCAGAAAGGAAAGACAAAAAAGAATAGTCAAGGCAATTAATTCGCTAAAGCCAAAACTTAGAGAAGTAATTATGATGTACGAAATTGACGGGCTTAGTTATGAATATATTGCACAAGCATTAAATTGCCCTATTGGCACGGTAAAATCAAGATTATTCACAGCAAAGCAAGAATTGGCAAATCTTTTGGCAGATTTGTTTTAAGCAAAGAAAGGAAATTTATTATGATAAAAAAAGTTTTAATTTTAACAGCAATATTGGCAATATCAACAACAACAGTTTTAGCAGCTGATACATCTTCAAAAAACTCTGATTGTACAAAATGTAAGGTAAAACAAGAAGGTCAAATGCTTCCAAGAAAAATGCATCACAAACGCCCACCGGTTAATTTTGAAAAAAGGTTAAATTTAACTGATGCTCAAAAAGCAAAAATTGAAAAACAAAGAGAAAAAGATAGAGTAAAAATGGAGCCAATAAGAAAGCAACTTCATGAAAAACATCAAGCTAAATTTGAAATAATAAAACAATATGAAGATTCAAATCCTGAATTAATAAAATTAAACAAAGAAATTAAGGCTTTAAAAGACCAAGAACATAAAATTATGGAAGAAAACCGTAAGTCATTTGAGTCAATATTAACAAAAGAACAAAAAGCAGAATTAGAAAAAATTAAACAAGAACACATGAAAAAAAGAGATTTCTTCGATAAATCTGTTGGAGCACCAAAAGATAGACCTCAATTTGAAAAATAAAACAATTAAAAAGCGGAATAATTAATTATTCCGCTTTTTAATTATAAATCATTCAATTTTAATATTTTTCCCGTTGTAACATCTATTTTTATATCCTGCAATAATTCCATTTGCAAAAAATCACCTCTGTCTATTTCCAAATTTTCGCCTTTAAAAATTCTTCTAAATCTTGTATCAGTTAAAAGATTTTTTAGTGTCGCAACACCTTCAACTCTAACCGCAGCCTGTCTTTTAACAACAATATTATCGTTTTCAAAAATTAATGTGCCATTTCTAAATAAAGGAATTCCCCTTTTAGCTTCTTTTATATGTCCATAAAATTTTGTACCGCTTGGAAGCAGCAAATATTTGTTTTCATGGATAAAGTTTTTAGGTACAAGTGCTGTATATTTTTCACCTTTAAAGGCTTTTTTTGAAGCAAAACTTCCTGTAACAACAAGCGGTAAAACAGTTCCTTTTGGAATTACTGCAATAACATCATCTTCCATATATGCATCTGTTAAGATATGTCCTTGTGCAACTTTCTTTTTATCCATTGCTTTTTTGATTTTTTCGTTAGGATTAATTTTTGCTTCTTCAAGCATATTGTATAACAAAACAGCCGTTTCGGCTCTTGTTATAGGTTTGTCATAGTCTAATTTTCTTAAATGTTTTCTTGGGTCTGTAACCAGCATATCAAGAAGTTGACACTTTGCAAAAGGAATAAGAAAATGTTTTGGAACATTATAAAAATCGTCATAAGCGTATTCTAAAACGGCTTTAGCTTTTTTCTCAGTAATAGGCATGGTTTTTAAAGCATTTACGGCTATTGTAAATGCGTGACCTCTCGTTATGCTGTCTTCCGGTCGAAATAGATAATAACCGTCTTTATCCATTCTTGGAGGTGTTAGCAATCCGAAGTAATACGCATTCTGTACGTAATCCCAAGCCCAATCATTTTCAACAAAATCATCAAATTTTAGCGTATCAATTACAACATAATCATCAAGTTTTAAAGCTTTTATTGCTGCGGTTGCAAATTCTTCTCTGGTGATTGTGTTATCAGGTCTAAAATTCCCGTCAGGATATCCTTTCATAACACCAAGTATTTGTAATTCTTTTATTTCAGTATATGCCCAATGGTTATCAGGGATGTCAATATAGCCGCTTGACGGAAGTATTACATTCAAAATCGGTTCGGCTGCATAAACATTTTGCAATGCCGATAATATAAATATAAGCAGTAAATTTATATAAATTGTTTTTAATTTCAAATCATACCCCCAATTTGATTATATAGTACATTGTTTTTTATTTCAAATAGTCCTTAAAGTCTTTTTTATGAATAGTATATCCGCATCCTTCAGGAAGTTTTGCATAAAACTTAACCCGTTTGGCAGGATATTTTCTGCACATAGGAAGTCTTTTGTCATAAACAGTGCAAAGTCCTTCAGGTGATACAAGTTTGCACGCAAAAATAAGTCTGCCTTCTTCATCTTTCCCTTTTATGTAAAATCTTCTGTATGAAGGAAATAAAAGTTGCATGAATTTAAATTCTTTTTCTGTGTAAGTGTCAATGCTATACATATAATTACAGCACTTACCGCATTTTTTGCATTCTCCTGTTATTTCGTACGTTAATCTTTCAGGTACGAAGTAAGAACGAATTTCATTTATAATTGATACAATAAAGTCTAACATGTGTTTACAATTGAGTTTTTTATACAATAATTATATTATAGAGGAATAAGAATTTAAGGCAAGGTAAAATGTATAATTTTATAGTTCCAAAACAGATAAAAAAAGCAAAAAATCAAAAATTACGTTCAACGATAGCATATTTGACAAGTGTGGGTATTGCGATTATTGTAGCAGCGGTAGTATCTTTTAAATTGTATCTTATGACGTTACCGCCAATAAGTAATTTGGAAGAATTTAAACCGAATATTATTACAAAATTTTATTCATCAGATGGTGAAATTATAAAAACTTTTACAGCATATACATTTAAAAAGGTAGAATTAGACGAGATACCCGATACGCTTATTAAAGCAATTATCGCAACGGAAGATAAGAATTTTTATCATCACGACGGATATGATTTAATGGGGTTAGCTCGCTCAATTGTTGCAAACATTGTTGCAGGTCGTGTTGTTCAAGGTGCAAGTACTATAACTCAGCAGCTTTCAAGGATTTTATTTTTATCAAATGAAAAAACATTTAACCGTAAGATTAAAGAGTTTGTAATTGCAGCAAGAATTGAAAAAACTATTTCAAAAGATAAAATTTTGGAAATGTATCTTAATAATGTATATTTAGGTTCGGGTGCTTATGGAGTAGAAGGTGCTGCTCAAATTTACTTTAATAAACACATAAACGAATTATCACTTTCAGAAATAGCGTTAATTGCGGGTCTTCCACAAGCACCTTCAGTTTATTCTCCGTTTAACGATATTAAAAAAGCACAACAACGCAGAAATCAGGTTCTTAAACGCATGTATAAAATGCGTTATATAACAAGAGATGAATATAAAATGGCAAAACACGAAAAAATAAAATTAAGTTCTTTGCCTCAATTATATACCTTTAATAAGGCACCATATTTTTGTGATTATGTTATGAATGAACTTGAGAAATTAGGTTTTGACGAAACAGATATTTCTCAAGGCGGATATAAAATTGTTACAACACTTGATTATAAAACTCAATTAGCGGCAAATGAGGCTATTGTAAAAAACCTTAACAGTTGGGGATTAAAAGGTGATAACCAACAAGCCGCAGTATTTTCTTATAATACTACAAACGGTAAGATTTTAGCATACGCAGGCGGTAAAGATTACACAAAATCTCAATTTGATCGTGTAACTCAAGCTGTAAGACCTCCGGGTTCTGCATTTAAACCTTTTGTATATGCCGCAGCAATAGAAAAAGGTTTAAATCCAAATGATATGGTGCAAGATATGCCGGTTAAAATAGGCAATTGGGCACCAAGAAATTATGGTAACAAATATAGAGGCGAAATACCTTTATATACCGCTTTAATGGTATCATCAAATGTTTGTGCCGCAAGATTAATTGAATATGTTGGTATAAGACCTGTTATTCAGCTGGCAAGAGTTATGGGTATTACAACACCTTTGGAATATGATTATACTATTGCTTTGGGTTCTAACGGTGTAAAATTATTTGAAATAACAAGAGCCTATGGAGTATTTTCTAACGGTGGATACAGAGTAGAGCCTTATGCAGTTGAAAGTATTGAAACTTCGAGAGGTAAGGTTATTTATACCGCACCAAAAGCAAAATCAACTAAAGTAATGGCAATAGAAACAGCCGCAGCGATGACGGCTATGATGAAAACTGTTATTATAAGTGGTACCGGTGTTGCAGCAAATATTGGTAAACCGGCTGCGGTTAAAACAGGTACTACGGATGATTCAAAAGATGCCACTTTCTTTGGCTATACTCCTGATATTGTAACAGGAGTTTGGGTTGGTAATGACGATAATTCAAAAATGGGTAATTTAACGGGTGGTACTGTTCCTGCACTTATTTGGAAAGATGTTATGAAAGTTGCAACAGCACCTTATGGAAGTAACGATTTTAATTATCCTCCTGTTGAACTAAAAGCATTCAGAGCCAAATCATCACCGATTATTATTTCCCCTGAAAATGCACAAAGAACTTTTGAAAAAGAAGAAAATGCAAATCAAGAAAATTCAACAGCCCCTGACGAAACTCCAAATTTTGACAACGAAGAAACTATGTTGCCAATAACTCAACAAACAGAAACTTCATCAAAATTAAAAAAAGAGCTTAAAAAAGCGGCACCAAAAGTTGAAGTTAAACCTATAAAAATAGAAATGCCACAACAAGAGGTGCAAGAACAATCAAAAATGGCACCTGTACCAATGGCAAAACCATTTTAAAAATAAAAAATTATAAATAAAAAGGAAGATATTATGACACAAGAAGAAAACAAAAACAAAGATTCTATTTCACCAAAAGAAAACATTAGACAGGCTAGGGTTCAAAAATTAACAGATTTTGCTGACAAAGGTATTAATCCGTATCCTTATAAGTACGAAAAAACTGCAACTGCTTCAGAGTTGCAGGATAAGTATAAAGACCTTCCGGCAGGTGAAGAAACAGAAGATGAATATTCTGTTGCAGGTCGTGTTATGGCGATGAGAAATACAGGTATGTTTATTGATTTGCAAGATGATACCGGTAAAATTCAAATTTTCACTCACAAACAAAATGTTGGTGAAGATAATTTTAAAATGCTAAAATTGGTTGATGTAGGTGATATTGTCGGTTTTAAAGGTACTATAAGAAGAACTCCACGTGGAGAATTATCAATAAAATCAACGGAATATACTGTTTTATGTAAGGCATTGTTGCCATTGCCGGAAAAATTTCATGGTTTGACAGATGTTGAAACTAAATACAGGCAACGTTATGTTGATTTGATTGTAAATGAAGAAACAAGAGATACTTTTAGAAAAAGAAGTTTAATAATATCTAAAATTAGAGAATTTTTAGCGAAAAAAGGATACTTGGAAGTTGAAACACCAATTTTGCAAACAGTTGCTTCAGGTGCTAATGCAAGACCTTTTAACACTCACCATAACGCTCTTGATATGGATATGACAATGAGAATTGCTCTTGAATTATATTTGAAAAGATTAATTGTTGGCGGTGTCTCAGAAAAAGTTTATGAAATAGGTAAATGTTTCAGAAATGAAGGTATTGATACACGTCATAATCCTGAATTTACAATGATTGAGTTATATCAAGCTTATGCTGACTATAATGATATGATGGAATTAACGGAAAATATGGTTGCATTTGTAGCACAAGAAGTTTTAGGTACAACAAAAATTAAATACGGTGAAAATGAAATAGATTTAACTCCTCCTTGGGATAGGAAAACTATGTTGGGTGCGGTTCAAGAATATACAGGTGCTGATTTTAATACTTGTGATACGGCACAGGCTGCTCATGAACTTGCAAAATCAATTGGTGTAAATACAGAAGATTGCGACAGCTGGGGCAAAGTTATAGATAAAGTATTTGAAGAAAAAGTTGAACCAAGTTTAATTCAACCTGTTCATATTACTGATTATCCGCTTGAAATATCTCCGCTTGCAAAAGTTCATAGAGATAATAAACGTTTAACAGAGCGTTTTGAAACTCGTGTAAATGGTTGGGAAATTGCAAATGCGTTCTCAGAATTAACTGATCCAATTGATCAACGTGCAAGATTTGAAGCTCAAGCTCTTGCAAAAGCAAATGGTGATGATGAAGCAATGGAAATAGATGAAGACTTTATTGAAGCCTTAGAATACGGTATGCCTCCAACAGGCGGTATGGGTATGGGTATTGATAGATTGGTTATGTTATTAACTGATTCTCAAACTATACGTGATGTTATTGCATTTCCTACTATGAAAAATATTTCAAAATAGCATAATTAAAAAACAGGTCGACTGATTATATTATCAGTCGACCTGTTTTTATATTTACAGATATTTTCTTGTTGTATATTCTGCAATTGCTATGGATAGTGCCATAAGAGTAATTATTTGGAATAATTCTTTTAAAATCGTATAATTACAAATCCAAAATATAAAAAGAAAAGACACAATCATAATTGAAAAAAACATTATGTAATATTTTTTACTATATGTATTTTTTTGAATGTTTTTTGTGCTTACTGCATTTTGTATTTTGTTATTGTTGTTGTTTTCCATATTTATCTCTTTTCTTTGTACAAAACTTGGTTATCCTTTTCGACTGCTATAATTTGATTTTTGTCATTCCACCAAACTGCACCTTCAATTTCTATGTTGTGATAATTGTAAACATTCTCAATAAATTTAAGTGCGTTTATATTATTATCTAATAGTCTTTTAATTATGCTATCAAGTAGTGTTGTGCTACCTGCAAGTGTACCGTTTTTATCTGTTGCTTTTTTACCGTCATAGAATATAGTTTTATTGCAAAATTTCATTTCTTTATGTTTGCTTTTTGTAATCGGCAGACAGTCAGAAACCAAAATGATTTTATTTTCAGGTTTTATTTTTAGTATCAAATTAATAATATCATCGCTTAAATGTATCCCGTCTGCGATTATTTCAGTGTATAAATTATCATTAATTAATGCAGAAAGAGCAGTTGATTTTCCTCTGTGAGAAATTGGGCTCATTGCATTGAATGTGTGGGTTGTACCGTCACATTCAGTTAAATCTCCTCCGACACAGTGTCCTGCTTGAACTTTTATTCCTTTTGATTTTAAATATTTTGTTAATCTGAAATTTTTATCCAGTTCAGGTGCAAGAGTTACAATTTTAATGAAGTTGTCTTCTATTTTTTTGAAATTAGTAACAGATAATTTTAAAAATTGAGTTTCATCGTGAATGCCTTTTTTTTCAGGATTTAGAAAAATACCTTCTAAATGGACACCCAAAATTTTTGCCATATCTGAGGTTTGATGTTCGCTTGCAGACTTAAAGATTTTTATTTGTTTTTTTATATTTTTGATGCTATCGGTTGCAAGAGTAGGGAAAAATCCCCCAATGCCGTGTTTTAAAAGTGTTTTTGATAACTCTAAAACTTCTTTCTCGTCACAACAAGCAAAATCAACACCATAAGCACCGTGAAAATGTTGTTCTATTAAAAGTCTGCTTTTTTTTACATTTTCAAAAAACATTATCCGAATACCTTTTTAACTTCTTCTCTGTCGTCAAAATGTATAGTTTTGTCTTTTAAAATTTGATAATCTTCGTGTCCTTTACCTGCAACTATAACGATATCATTTTTATCAGCAAGACTTTTTAGCATTTCTATTGCTTTCCCTCTATCGCTTTCAACAATTACTTTATCCGAGTCAACTGATTTAAAACCTGTCATAATATCGGAAATAATTTGTTCCGGATTTTCACTTCTCGGGTTATCGCTTGTAACTACAACTTTATCCGCATATTGTTCTGCAATTGCACCCATTTTTGGACGTTTTGTTGCATCTCTGTCACCACCGCACCCGAACAGGCATATCAATTTACTGCCTTGAGGGGCAATTTCTCTGCCGGCTTTTAGTACATTTTCTAATCCGTCAGGTGTATGGGCATAATCAACTATTACCATTGGCTGTTTATGTACTATTTCAAATCTTCCGGCAACTCCTTTTACGTCTTCAAGTGCTTTTACACAAGATTTTAAATCCAAATTATGAGCGTATGCGACTGTAAGTGCTGCTAATACATTATATACGCTAAACATTCCGTTCATGCTAAGTGATACGTTAATTTTTTCTTTGTTTGTTTTTAGTATAAATCTTGCACCGTCAGGTGTAAATTCTATTCCTTCAGCAACAACATCGGTTGGTTTTTTTATTCCATAGCCATATACTTTTACACCTTTTGGAATAATGTCTAAAAATCTTTTTGCATATTCGTCATCAGCATTAATTACTGCAAAATTGCCATCTTTAAGCCCTTTAAATAATATTGATTTTGCTTCAAAATAATTGTCCATTGTAATATGATAATCCAGATGGTCTTGTGTTAAATTAGTCAAAACAGCACCTTTAAATTGGCAATTGCCTACTCGTCTTTGTTCCAGAGAATGAGAACTTACTTCCATTGCAACATTATCAATATGATTTTCAAATTTAATTTGATGTAATAATCTTTGCGACTCAGGTGCTTGCGGTGTTGTAAATTTTGCTTCTCTGTAAAAATCCTTTGAATTTAATTTGTATCCAAGAGTTCCAATCAAAGCACATCTTTTGTGTTCGTATTCAAAAATCTTTTGAATTAGGTGAGTAACAGTAGTTTTGCCGTTTGTTCCGGTAATTCCGATTAAATTAATTGATTTTGATGGCGAACCATAAAATTTATCAGCGATGTCAGCAATTTGGTGACGTGTAGATTTAACAATGATTTGAGGTAATTCGGTTTCAACCTGATGTTCTGCAACTATTGCAACAGCACCTCTTTTTTCTGCCGCTTTTACGTATTCGTGTCCGTCTGTATTTTCTCCAACCAAACAAATAAAAATATTACCTTCATCTGTTGTTTTTGAATTATATGAAATCCCTGTAACTTCTGCGTTTTTGTAATTTATTTTTTCACATTCGATATCTTTAAAAAGTTCATCCAGTTCCATTGTTATCATATATTAATGCTCCTTTATTCTTTTTCTTCAGTAAAATTTTTATCAGGTTTTAAATTCATAATTCTTGCGACTTGAGAGGATATTTCTTTAAAAATAGGTGCAGCAATCGTGCTACCCCAGACATTTCCGCCTTGTGCGGAGTCAACCATTACATAAATCAAAACTTGAGGATCTGATGATGGCATATAACCGACAATTGATGTGTAATATTTATTTGAATATCCGCTGCCGTCTTCTTTAAGCTTTTTAGACGTACCTGTTTTTGCCGCAATATTGTATCTGTCCATTTTTATTTGAGATTTACTTTTGTTAATACTGTTAGTTAATATTTGTGTAACTGCTTTTGCTGTTTCAGGTTTTAATACTTGTCGTTGTTGAATTTTGTTGTTTGCTATTTCTTCTTGAGAATACTTAATTACGTGAGGAGTAACTATGACACCATTATTTGCCAGTGCTGAAACAGCTGTAATCATCTGTATTGCTGTTACTGAGGTTCCGTATCCATAGCCCATTGTAGCCTGGTCTGATGTATCCCACTTGTTAGGTGATTTGATTAAACCTTTAGATTCTCCGGGTAAGTCAATTCCTGTCTTATTTCCAAATCCAAATTTTTTAAGTACGTCATAAAATTCTTTTGCCGTCATCATTTGAGCAATTTTTACAGAGGCAACATTACTTGAATGTTCAAATAAATACTCTAATGAAATCATACCCGGATTTGGTCTTGTATGATAATCGTAATTTTCAATGTCCCACCAGCCTACTTTAATTTTACCTGTATCGTTAATTTTTGTATACTGGTTAATTTTGCCTAAATCCATTGCAGATGCTACTGTTATTACTTTGAATGTTGAACCGGGAGGAAATACATCTGTTAATGTCCAATTTTTTATTTGATTATATGTTGCAGTTTTAAAATTATTCGGATCATAGTACGGATAGACCGCATAAGCCAAAATTTCACCATTTCTCGGGTTTTCAACAATAACAGTACCTCTTAATGCTTTTGTTTTATGTATCATTTTGTACAATTCTTTTTCGCAAACATGTTGAATTGCCGTATCAATTGTTAATGTTACATTTTTACCTTTTACGGGTCTTGTGGTTGATAAAGGATCAGTTCCAAAATCGTATATGATATCTCCTCTGGGTGTTTTCTCTAATTGAACATTATGTTCAACAAATTCTAATTTATCTTTTGCTGTTTGTTCTACACCTGAGGAAATATCAGCATCAAAATTATAATATCCGAGTACGTGTGCGGCTAAAGCACCTTGAGGATATACTCTGATACTTTTTTTATCCATTGGTATTTCTCTTAAGTGTAATTTTGCTATTTCATCTCTGGTAAATCTGTCAACATTCTTTTTGAGAGATATCATTATATCTTTTTTTCTTAACTTTTGTACAAGAGTTGATTTAGGTATTTTTAATATTGGTGCAAGCATATTTGCAAGCTCTTCCGGCGTGTGCTCATAATCCGGTGTTCTAGCATAAATATCAAAAAGTACTTTGTCTGATGCAAGTTTTATACCGTTTCTGTCATAAATATCACCACGAAGAACAAATGTTTGGGCACTTCTTTGTTTTTTTGCTTTTATTCTTAATTTTTTTATATCAATTATTTGTATAAAAAATAAATGTATTATAAGTGATATCGCAAACAAAGCAAACGCTATTTGCCAGCAGCCTAAGCGTTTATCAAAATCTTTAAATTTTTCTTCTCTGTTTGTTCTTCTCACGACAACTAACCCTGTAATTATTGTATCACAAGGACAATTAAAATCAGCAATGTTAATTAAAATTTACCGTTTAATAACCGATAGACCAATTAAAAACTTTTCTGTTATCAATTGTGTTTTTTGCAATACTACTAGAATTAACTTCTTCAACTTCTATAACTTGCTTTGCCTTAGTTAAGAAATTTGTTTTTTGCATTGACTTGTCAACATTGTTAAATGATTTTAGTTTGTCTAATTGGTTTTCTAATTCAATATTTTCATCGTTAAACACAGTTGTTTGTCTGCTTATGTCATTCAAAGTCATTTCTGTTGCACTTGCAAAATAATAACTTATTGTTGTTACTGCAATCAATACAATAAGTAACATGCACAGTGTAAAGTTTAATTTTCTGATAGCCATTTGTTTTTCGTTATCCTCTTGTTCAAATACGCCTTCGATAACCGTATCTTGAGGAAGTACAAACTCATAGCTTTCAAGTTCATTAAATTCGTTATATGTTAAATGTAGCAGTTCTTGTTGCAACTTCTTTTCCTACCCGAGATTAAAATACGCATATCCCCACCTTTTATTTTTCTATGAACTTTGCTGCTCTCAGTTTTGCACTTCGAGAAGGTGGGTTTTCTTTTAGTTCTCTTTCACTTGCTGTGATTGGTTTTTTGTAAATCAATTCAAGTTTTGGCGGTTCACATGTGCAAATCAATTGTTCTTTCGGACAATGGCATGTAGCCGAATGATACTTAAATTGCTCTTTTACAATTCTGTCTTCAAGTGAATGAAAACTTATTACACTTATTATAGCACCATATCCTAATAAATCCAACACATCATTTAACGTATTTTTAATATTTTTTAATTCTTGATTTACTTCTATTCTTATAGCCTGAAAAACTCGTGTTGCAGGATGTATTCGGCTTTTTTGCGAAGGTGTGGCATTAGCAATTATTTTAGCAAGTTGAAGGGTTGTTTTTATTGGTGTGACATGTCTTTGAGTTACAATGGCTTTTGCTATTCTTTTTGAAAAATGTTCTTCTCCGTACTCGCTAAAAATACGCACTAAATCCGCTTCATTATAGGTATTTACGACATCATAAGCACTAAAATCTGCTTCCTGATTGAATCTCATATCTAAAGGTGCATCTTTTGTGAACGAAAAACCTCTTTCCTGTTTGGTAAGTTGATGGTAAGAAGCCCCTAAATCAAAGAGTATACCACCTGTTATCTTCTTTATATTTAAACTTTGTAACACTTTCTTAATATTTGTGTAGGAGTCTTGTACTATTGTTAAGTTTTTGTAATCTTTTAATCGTTCTTTAGAATAATTTATTGCATCTTCATCAACGTCAAAGGAGATTAATCTTCCTGACGGTTGAATTTTTTGCAAAATAAGTTCACTATGACCACCGCCACCAAGCGTTGCGTCTACATATATAAGTCCGTCTTGGCAGTTTAATACGTCAACGGCTTCGTGTTTCATTACTGTATAGTGTTTAAATTCCATATAGGAATTTTAGCACAAATACATTAATGAGAGTTTACCAATTCATCTACAATGCTTGGAATAATTACGCAGGCAGCATAGACAATAAATCCGAAAGATACAACAGAAAGTGTGAACATAATATTGCTCCTTTGATTAATTGACCTTATACTATATTCCACTATTTGAAATTCTTGAAACTAAATTGTTTGATGTACAATTATAATTATGGTTAATAAAATTGACGTAATGTTTAAAAATTTGTGTTGTTCTCGTTGCAAGAGTGATTTTGATGAAAATTCAATAACAATTCTTAGAAAAGAGAGCGAAGTTCTCGTTATAAATTTGCACTGCAACCGATGTGGAAAAGATTTTGGGGTATCTTTTTTATGTACAAAAAATCTCAACGCAGAATTTTTTGACCGTGAAAAAACTCCATTAAGAATGATAGAAGATTTGCCTCCAATATCAAAAGATGATGTTTTGGACGCTCACAAATTTTTGAAAGATTTAGACGAGCATTGGACAAAATATTTGCCTGAGTAACAATAATAAATTTACCTCATAACATTCTTTTATTATTATTAACTATGAGATAATCTTCTGTAATAACCGTCTACGTGCGTTCCGTCTGCTCTGGTGTAAGATGAAACTTTAACTAAATTACCTTGCAATGCCAATTCTTTTGCTTGATATTCATTTAAAAATTGCATAAATCTCTGTAATCGTTTGCGTGTCTGTGAATTTGTAATGTGCTTTCATCTGTTTTCGTCATAAAATTCTCCTTTGTTAAAATCAACAAATAAAAGCATATCATTTTTTTATAGGTATTTTGTCCGTGTTATCACGGACAAAATATTAAGTTTTAATACAAATTAGTGCCTTTAATCGATTATAACATCTTTATTATATTGCCAGTATCCATATCGTAAATAGTTATAATTTCCTCTTATAACACTGTCCCAGGATTTTTTATATATACGCATTATCACTGTATTACCTTGATAGATACCGCTTAGTTTTAAAAATAAAATTTCAGTTTTAGTTTTTGTTTCTGTTGAAACTATTAATATTACATCCACATCACCAATTTCGATATTATCAGGAAAAGGTGGCGGCAAAACAGTTTGTATAATATTTTCATAATATTTATTTATGGGTTTGCCTCCACGAGGAGAATTTTCCAAAGTAGGTTTTAAATCGGAAATAGTACCGTCTTTATGTAATTTATAATGATAACTCATATACCAATCATTGAAAGGTCTATATCCAAAGAAATAGAATTTATTAAAATTAATATTTTTTCTTAGCAAGTCCGCATAGTCGGTAAAATATTTGTACGTTACAGGATTTTCATTTTCGTTAAATCTCATTTTTGAAAAATCAACAGTATTTTCTGTATTATTACAAATTTCTTTTTTCAAATCGTTATTTGCTTGCACAATACTTGCATCTGCAAATGAGGATTGCAAAATTAGTGTGTTAAGTATTATTATAGACAATAAGATATATATACTTTTCATAAGTTTTTTAATGTTATTACACAAAAATTTGTAAGTCAATG
>DFEL01000134.1 GCA_002369055.1 Cyanobacteria bacterium UBA3803 | reverse complement strand
TAATGAAACAAAAGAAAATGAAAAAATATATTTTAGATTAGTAAATCCCGTTAAGGCTTCAAATGGAATGTATTTGCCTGAAGATACAAGATTTGCGGGATATTTCAAAAAAATCAAAAAAAGTTCTCCTTTGTATAAACGAGCAAGAGGATATATTATTGTTAATAAAATATTATTGCCAACTGAAAAGAATTATACTGTAAGAATGGAACCAAAGAGTGGAAGTGATTTGAAAGCACCTCAAATATTAAATGTTATAAGAGCAATTCCTGCGGGTGTTGGGGCATTAGCATTTTCATTAATTGGTATTGCAACTGTTGCAATTGAATCAGTAACAGTTGTCGGTTTAGTAGTTGTACCAAGAACTTGCAGAGGTTTTGGCTTGTTAATAAGCTCTATGTCAAAAGGTTTGAACTACAAAGCAAAAGCAGGAAGCAAGTTTAAATTTAAACTCGACACACCTGTCTATGTTCAAATTGATGATTTGAAATATTAAAAATATAAAAGTTTGTTTATAAGTTTTTTCTTCACAAATACTTATGTTTTTGGTAATATAATTTCGTATTTAAAAGAAAAGGAATTATGTTTATGCAATTAAGAATGAAAACTAACAATTGTGGCGAACTTAACTTATCAAATATTGACCAAGAAGTTACTCTTTCCGGTTGGGTTGATTGTGTTCGTGATTTAGGCGGTATGATTTTTATTGAACTTCGTGACAGAACAGGGTTTTTCCAACTTGTTTCCGATCCTCAAAAAAATCCCGAAATTCATAAAATGTTCGAAAAAATCAGAAACGAATACGTTATTATGATTAAAGGTAAGGTTACAAGAAGACCGGAAGAAACTTATAATGAAAAATTACCAACAGGTCAGGTTGAAATTTATCCTGATTTTGTAGAAGTTCTTTCAGAAGCAAAACCTGTTCCATTCGTGTTAGATGACGAATCTGTTTCTGAAGACGTTAGATTAAAATATCGTTATTTAGATATTCGTCGTCCGCAAATGTACAGCAAACTTAAACTTCGTCATGATGTGGTTAAAGCTGTTAGAAATTACATGAACAATCAAGACTTTTTAGAAGTTGAAACTCCTATTCTTATTAAAACAACTCCGGAAGGTGCTAGAGATTATCTTGTTCCGTCACGTGTTCAACCCGGTAAATTCTATGCTTTACCTCAATCACCTCAAATTTTTAAACAATTATTAATGGTTGGCGGTGTTGAAAGATATTATCAAATTGCAAAATGTTTCCGTGATGAAGACTTACGTGCTGACAGACAACCTGAATTTACACAAATTGATATAGAAATGTCATTTGTTGAACAACAAAATATTATTGAACTTGTTGAAGGTTTAATTGTTGAAGGATTTAAAGCAGCAGGTGTAGAAGTTAAACCTCCGTTTATTCAAATGCCTTGGCAAGAAGCAATGGACAGATTTGGTTCTGATAAGCCTGATACTCGTTTTGGTTTAGAATTATTTGATATCGGTGATATTATTCTTCAATCGGAATTTGAAATCGTTAAGAAAACTCTTGAAAACGGTGGTATCGTTCGTGGTATCAGAATACCGGGTGGTGCTAAATATTCAAGAAAAGAAATTGATGATATTACAAAATTAGCCGTTTCATTTGGTGCAAAAGCACTTGCAAATATTATTTATAACGAAGACGGAACTGCAAAATCACCGGTTCTTAAATTTGTTACGGAAGAACAAGCACAACAAATTAAAGAAAGAGCTCAAGCTCAAGACGGTGATATAATCTTCTTTGTAGCAGACAGACCAAAAACTGTTTACGACATTATGGGCAGATTAAGACTTCACTTTGGTAAATCATTAAACTTAATTGATGAATCAAAACACGCACTACTTTGGGTTGTTGACTTCCCAATGTTTGAATGGAGTGATGAAGAACAACGCTTTATGGCAATGCACCACCCATTCACATCACCTTGTTTAGAAGACTTAGACAAATTAGACAGCGGTGATTTGGGTCATGTTAAATCAATAGCTTATGATATCGTATACAACGGTACTGAATTAGGCGGTGGTTCTGTAAGAATTCACTCACCTGAAGTTCAAAAGAAAATATTTAAAGCATTGGGCTTAACAGAAGAAGAAGCTCAAGAAAAATTCGGATTTATGGTTAATGCTTTACAGTACGGTACACCACCTCACGCAGGCTTGGCTATCGGTTTGGACAGAATGATAGCATTACTTGCAAGAACTGACTCTATCCGTGATGTAATTGCATTCCCTAAAAACTCTGCTGCAAAAGACTTGATGAGTGATGCTCCTGCAGAAGCCGATTTCAAACAATTGAGAGAATTGTATTTAAAAAGTACATACAATCCTGCTCAACATAAATAATTAACATTATAAAAAATACGGACTTATTTAAAAGTCCGTATTTTTTAAATATTAGTAAATTTCTATATAGGAAAAACAAATGATTAAAGAAGAATTAAATAAACAATTATTTGATAAAATACCTCAAAATGCTACTGTTGCAATTTTTGGTGCTTGTAGTGTCGGCGGAAATATCTTAAAAGATCTTTTATTAAAAAGAAAAGATGTTAAAACAATATGTTTTATCGATAATAAAAAACAAGGTGAATTTTTAGATTTGCCTATATATGGATTAAAAGAATTTTTGGATAAAAATTTAAATGTTAATTTAGTTATTGTTGCATCTCTTTCTGCTCAGGATATTGTAAATGATATTTTGGATATATACAACATAAATTATATCCCGATATCCAGATTTATTTTTGATTACTATGAAGAAAATCATGTTTTATTAAATGATAAAAATTATGATAATGTTGTGAAAATTCTTGAAAGTAGTGAAGATAAAGAGTTATATAGCATTTTATTTAAAGCAAGAAGAAATATTACATCTATAGAAAAAGTTAAAGAATACTTTGAAAGTAAATATCGGAATATTAATGGTGGTGTAAGTATTTTAAAAAATCAATATTTAGAATATATAAATAAAGACAAAATTAAAATTATTCTTAACTTTGGTTTTCATCAGGGTACAAATGACATCGCATTTAAAAGATTAATACCAAATCTTGAGCAAACATACGCTTTTGAACCTGTGTATGATTTTTGCAAAAACGAATTTGTTGAACAGTTTATAAAAAATAATAATATTAAAATAATTCAAAAAGCCGTTGGTGATAAAATTGGTAACGCAGAATTTTTTGTTGGTACAAGAGAATGGCATGGTTCTTCTTATGCAGATTTTACCGGAAGAACTTTTCATAAAGATAAATTTAAAAAGATAACTGTAGATGTAACAACAATAGATGTTTTCTGCAAGGAAAACAATATACGTCCTGATTTTATAAAAATGGATGTTGAAGGAGCAGAGTTATTTGCTTTAAAAGGCGGTATTGAAACAATTAAAAAAGTAAGACCACAATTAGCAATTTCTATATATCATACAGAAAGTGATTTTGTTAATATTCCAATTTATTTGTATGAAAATTTGGAAAATTATGTATATAAATTAGGGCATTACTCACCAAGAGTAACAGAAACTGTTATATATGCTATACCGAAAGAATTGCTATAAAAAATATATAAATAGACTTGATATAAATAAAAAAAAGCCTCCCTATTGGGAGGTGTAAACTTTCGTTTAAATAATTGAGAGAGAGAGAGAGTATTAAATTAAAAACCTTATCCTTACCTAATTGTATTTGAAATCTTTTTTATAATCTTTATTGATTAAGTCCTTTCGATTTTGTTTGAGAGAG
>DFEL01000158.1 GCA_002369055.1 Cyanobacteria bacterium UBA3803 | reverse complement strand
ATTTTTCCAAACATAAGCTCTGCCATTAAAGGTATAAAGCATAATGTTGATATCAAAATAACATAAGTTATTAAAAAAACAGCACCACCGTTTTGTCCCATAACATAAGGAAAACGCCAAATATTTCCCAAGCCTACGGCAGAACCGATTGCCGCAAGTATAAATGAATATCTTGAACTCCATGTTGGTCTTTTGTTTTCCATATTTTAAATTCCTATATTGATTCTATTGTATCAAACAGAAAAATATATACAAACAGAAAAGGCAGGTTTGGTGAACCCAAATAAATTTTTGTAACACTTCTGTAATAAAGTTAAAAATAACGTTAAACAATGTGAATGGTGAATGGTGAACTGTTCACCATTCACAGCTCTTGTCATTAAGAGGGCAAAGCCCGAAGTAATCCGGTCGAACTAATGGATTGCCACGCTCTTTTCATTCGCTCGCAAGGACAGGTGGCTGGATTGCCACAAAAATCAAAGATTTTCTCGCAATGACATGTTACCATTCACCGTCACCACTCACCACTCACTACTCACCACTCACCACTCACCACTCACTATTCACAATTCATTATCACCATTCACAATAATACAATTTAAAAGTTACCACTTGACATTATAACCTACTCCTATACTGATTTTGCACGATTGTTTTTTTAATTGTAAAATTTTGTAACAATTTTTTGTTGTATTTTTTACACATTTAATTGACTAACTTCCTTTAAGTAGTACGATAGTTTTGCATGCATTTGATTATACAATAGCCCAAATGTAAAGAAATATTAAAACGTACGTACACAAAGAATATAAAGAGGTAATTTAATGTCGACAAAATTTGCAAAAAGAGTTACTCCAATGGGTATCCCGGCTACTAACCTTGACTATTTGCCGGACTTGATTGAGGTACAAAAGAAATCGTTTGAGTGGTTCTTAAAAGAAGGTTTAAAGGAAGAATTGCTTGCTTTTTCTCCTATTAAGGACTATACAGGAAGATTAGAATTACATTTTCTTCCTAACTATACTTTCGATAATGCTAAATACACTATCGAAGAAGCCAGAATTCACGATGCAACTTATGCAAAACAACTTCGTGTTATGGTAAGACTTGTAAACCGTGATTCAGGGGAAATTAAAGAACAAGAAGTTTATATCGGTGATATTCCGACTATGACAGACAAGGGTACATTTATTGTAAACGGTGCAGAACGTGTTATCGTATCTCAAATCGTTCGTTCTCCGGGTGTTTACTTTAAACGTGAAGTTTCTCCTACCGGTAAACGTTTATATAACGCTACAATTATTCCAAATCGTGGTGCTTGGATTAAGATTGAAACCGATTCTAACGATTTGATTTACGTTAAGATTGATAAAAACAGAAAAATTCTTGCTACAACTTTATTGAAAGCAATGGGTTTATCTGTTGCTGAAATGGAAGCATCTTTCACTCACTTTGAATTCTTGAAAAAAACTTTAGAAAAAGATACAGCAGAAACAACTGATGATGCTTTGATTGATGTTTATAAAAAATTAAGACCCGGTGATCCTGCATCAGCAGTCGGCGGTCGTCAAATTATTGAAGCACGTTTCTTTGATGAAAAGAAATATGATATTGGTCGTGTAGGTCGTTACAAGTTAAATAAAAAATTGAACTTGAACATTCCTGCTTCTCAAAGAACATTGACTATTAAAGATATTGTTTCTTCAATAGAATATTTAATTAACTTAACTTATGATGAAGGTTCTGTTGATGATATCGACCACTTGGGTAACAGACGTGTTCGTTCGGTTGGTGAATTGTTACAAAACCAATTCAGAGTAGGTTTAAGTCGTATTGAACGTATCGTTAAAGAAAGAATGACACTTCAAGACAGCGAAACTCTTACTCCGTTGAACTTATTGAACACAAAACCTTTAGTTGCTTCATTAAAAGAATTCTTCGGAAGTTCTCAATTGTCACAATTTATGGACCAAATTAATCCGTTAGCAGAGTTGACTCACAAAAGACGTATTTCTGCTTTGGGACCCGGCGGTTTACAAAGAGAACGTGCAGGTTTTGCTGTTCGTGATATTCACCCTTCTCACTACGGTCGTATTTGTCCAATTGAAACACCTGAAGGTCCAAACGCAGGTTTGATTGGTTCTTTGGCTACTCACGCTAAAGTCAACGATTATGGATTTATTGAATCACCATTCTTTGTTGTTAAAGACGGCAAAGTTACTGATGAAGTAGTATATATGACGGCTGACGAAGACGAAAACTTCCGTTGTGCTCCTGCTGACGTTCAATTGAATGATGATATGACGTTCAAAGATGCACAAGTTCCTGTTCGTTATCATTCAGAATTTGTTATGAGTGATTCATCAAGAGTTGACTATGTTGGGGTTTGTCCTATTCAAATTATTTCGGTTGCAACATCCGTAATTCCGTTTATCGAACACGATGACGCTAACCGTGCATTGATGGGTTCAAACATGCAACGTCAATCAGTACCTCTTTTAATTACTGAACGTCCTAGAGTTGCAACAGGTATGGAAGCCAGAGCAGCAAGAGATTCAGGCATGTTAATTATTTCTGAATACGACGGTGTTGTTGAAAGAGTTGTAGGTGAAGAAATTACAATTCGTGATACACAAGGTATTCCTCATGTATATCAATTGATGAAATATGTTAGAAGTAACCAAGATACTTGTATTAACCAAAAACCTATCGTAAAAGAAGGTGATAAGGTTCAAGCAGGTGATATAATTGCAGACGGTGCATCAACTTGCGGTGGTGAACTTTCGTTAGGTAAAAATGTTTTAATCGCATATATGCCTTGGGAAGGATATAACTTCGAAGATGCTATTCTTTTATCAGAAAGATGCGTTCACGATGATATATTCACATCTGTTCACATTGAAAAATTAGAAATTGATGCAAGACAAACAAAATTAGGACCTGAAGAAATCACTCGTGAAATTCCTAATGTTTCGGAAGAATCATTAAGACACTTAGACGAAAGAGGTATTGTTCGTATTGGTGCAAGAGTTTACGCAGATGATATTCTTGTTGGTAAAGTTACTCCAAAAGGTGAATCAGAACATCCGCCGGAAGAAAAATTGTTAAGAGCAATCTTTGCTGAAAAAGCAAGAGATGTTAAAGATAATTCATTAAGAGTTCCTCACGGTGAAGGCGGTAGAGTACTTGACGTTAAGGTATTCGACAGAGAAAAAGGTGATGAATTGCCACCTGGTGCAAATACTGTAATCAGAGTTTACATTGCTCAAAAACGTAAAGTATCAGTTGGTGATAAACTTTCAGGTCGTCACGGTAACAAAGGTATCGTTTCAAGAATTTTGGCAAAAGAAGATATGCCATTCTTACCTGACGGTACTCCTGTTGATGTTGTATTGAACCCACTTGGTGTTCCTTCTCGTATGAA
>DFEL01000070.1 GCA_002369055.1 Cyanobacteria bacterium UBA3803 | reverse complement strand
CTTAATTCTTTAGCTTGTTGCATTGTGTCCTCTGTTAGAGATTGCATATAAGCTAGGTTGTTGTATGACCATAAAAAGAATAACAGGCAAAATAAAATTTTTAGTCCGTTGCTTTGATGATTGTTTAAAATTTTTTCCAAAAGGTTTCCCATTTTGTAACCACTCTCCAATTTAAAATAAAATTATTTTATATAATTTAGCGTAATCGTTATATTGTTAAAATCACGCTTGTTTATTTCCCATAATTTTTGTAATGCAGAATTTACAATGCTTTTCAATATATGGTAGAATATATTTGCGTATATGGTAGAATATATTCTTATTTGCAAATTATTATATAAAATACTGTTATGGATTTTATCATAACGCTTATTTTAAAAATTTTGAGTAGAAACAACATTTTACTTTGCAACAAAAAAGCAAAATAAAATGTTGAAATTTTTCAATGAAAACTCAATTATTTTGGAATATCTATTGCTTGGGATTTTCATAAATATAATAAAAAATTCGTTTTTTATTATATTTATTTTACCATAATTTTGGTAAATTTTTTTCGGATTTTATTGATTTTCAAATAAAAAATTCCGTCCACATTGGACGGAATTTTATGTTATATTGCGTATATTTAAAGAAATATTTTTCGATTTTTTATCATTTTGTATATGGTAGAATATATTGCAATATATTCTACCATATACAAATAATTCTTTAAAATAAACCAATCGAGAGAGCGCATAATAGTAAAATGGTAAAGAAACTTCCAAATAAAAAACCATATTTATTTTGTGACAAAAACTCTTTTATAGTCGAAGAATCTTCCTCACTACTTTTTCTAAATTGAGCCATTCTCCTTATCTCATTGGTTAATTCGATGTTTTTATTGTCTTTTAGTTTTAATTCAATCTTTGTTTTTTCCAATTCAGATTTAATTTTGGCTATTTCCTCTAACGCATCTATTCCTGCCTCCAAAACTTTAGGAGCAGAGCCGTAAACAGTCTTTAAATTCGATAGTCGCTCTAATAATTCTAACGATATTTTTATATTTATCTGCTTATAATGTTCTTTGTTATAACTTTGTATATATTTTGCCTTGTTATCTATACCGTTCATAATATAATCCCCGCCTTTTCTACGCTTTGGATATATTCTACCATATACAAGCAATATATGGTAGAATATACAATGACATATTCTACCATATATTATATCATAGAATCTAGCGGATTTTTTCGATTTTTATAGATTTAAAAAAAATTCCGTCCAATGTGGACGGAATTTTATATCTTACTGTGCATATTCGCTTGTCTTGCTCTGTCCCTGCTCTCTTTCAAACGCCCTTTTGTATTCGTCTGTTTTAAGCGTATCTTGCATAAGTTTCCCCATTTCTGCGGGGGATAAATTATCTCGTATTGCTACACTTCCGACAGCTTTTTGCAGAGGCAGAGTAGTTGTACCGTGTTCCTTTACGACTTCTTCCATAAATTTAAGCGGTAAATCGGGAACGGGTATTTCTTCATTTAGCTCCATTAACGCATACGCCTTATAAAACGATCGCTCTTTTATAAGCTCCTTTCTTAAATTTTCGATTCGAGAATCGCTCAAATGAGGATTGATAAGCTGATCAAGTGTTGAACTTATCTCGCAATTCGTAAATTCACAAAGACGCACTCCATTTGCATCGTAAAAATTTGCGCCATATAAATCACAATCGCTGAATTTTGCGTTGTGTATATCGCTTGATATAATAGTTGAAAATCCTCGAAAAGATGTATCTTGAAAATGGGATTCGTTTAAATTGCTCCCAACAAAACTTGTTTTGTTAAAACTAGAATCTTTTATATCCGCTTTATTTATGCTGTCTAAATAAAACATTGTATCGTCAAATTCGCAACTGCTTATTTTGCTTTTATCAAAATAACTGTCTTGAATATGAGTAAAATTATAAGCGTGGACAGTAAACAATTCACTATCCCGAAAATTGGAATTTTTTACCACACAATGATTAAACGATGTTTGCAACATATTTGATTTTTGGAAATCCGCTTTTTCAAACTCACATAATGTAAAATCTGATTCGGTGATTTCCGAATTTTTAAAATCAGATTGAAAGCCTTTACAATTATGAAAATCACATCTCATTATGTTATTGAATTTTGCGTTGGAAATATCACAATCTTTAAATATACAATCGGATATTTCTTTTTCTGTTTTAAAAACGGCATTTTTCAAATCACAATTTATAAATTGGATTTCAGACATTTTAAAATTTGAAAAATCCAAGGTACATAAATTTAAATTCTCAAAAATATTTTTACCTTGTTGTAAAAAAATTTCCAATTCGTTTTGATTTATTTGCTCACGCATTATAATCCGCTCCTTTGAAAAATTATATTTCGTTATTTCTAACCAAACTTACAACTTTTTCTTCCTCTTTATTTTGTTCTTTTTCAAATTCCTCCTTATATTCTTTTGTGCCTAATGTGCTTTGCATAAGTTTTGCAGAAAAGTCTTGACTTTCCGCAAAATAATCCGTTACCGCAACGACCGCCGCTTTTATATTATCTTCGTTCGTTCCGTGAACTTGTACCACACCTTTCATAAAATTCAAACCTGCGGCGAATTTATTTTTTTCGCTTTCGCTATAGTTTAAATTTTCGTTCGGATTGTAAAAATACCGTTCAAATCCCGAATTAAAATTTTTATTGAATTTTTCTTGCGAGATTTTCTTTTTGGGATTCATATAATCATCTGCCATAACGCTTATCAGATTATCTTCAATTCCCATAGCGTTAAGAGCTAAATTTTTTATAAACTCAAAAATTTCTTGCTCTCGTCGCGCTTGCAATATTTTATCTTCCTTATTGCTCATAAGATTTTCTCCTTAATCTATTAACCCCTTATTTCTTAAACCTTGAATGGAATCTTCCATTTTTATCATACCTAAATTTTCATTCATATAAATCGGAATTTGATATATCTCTCCTTTGCGAATAAGGTGAGATATTGCCTCTGTATTGAGTAAAACTTCAAAAGCGGCACATCGTTTGTTGTGTTTGGTTAAAAATAATTTTTGAGCTACAAATGCTCTAAACGAATACGCAATTTCCGCTCTTACTTGCTCGTGTGCCGATGAAGGAAAAAGCTCGATTATTCTGTTTATCGCTTCTAAAGTTGTTGCCGTGTGAAGCGTGGAAAAAACCAAATGCCCTGTTTGAGCGGCTCTTAAAGCCGTCGCTACCGTATCTTGATCGCGTATTTCTCCCACCATAATAATATCGGGGTCTTGTCTTAATGCCGATCGTAATCCGTCATAAAAACTAGGCGTATCTTTGCCGACTTCTCTTTGAGAAATTACGGATTTATCCCATTGATGAATATATTCGATTGGATCTTCAATAGTGATTATCCGTTTGGCTTGACTTTGATTTATTCCCTCAATTAAAGAGGCAAGCGTCGTACTCTTTCCGCTCCCTGTCGCTCCCGAAATTATGACTAATCCGTGAGATAATTCTTTGGTTTTTTGCAAGGATAACGGCAATCGCAATTCCTTCTCCGTTGGAATTTTATTTTTTAGAATACGAATGGTTATGGAAATTCCCGCTCTGTCTTTAAAAATATTCGCCCTGCCTCGTAGCGTATCTTTATCAAATGCAAATTCAGCGTCTATGCTACCGAACTTTTCAAGAGCGTTTAAATTTACTTTCGGGAAATAATATTCAATTATGTCTATTATTTCCTCTTTCGAGGGAGCGACCGCTAAATCGTAATTTTCCAATACTCCGTTGCAACGAAGCATATAATTATTATTCGTGCAAATATGAATATCCGAATAAACGCTCTGATGTTCGCTAATCATCTGAAAAAGATTATTAAAATGGTCGATTATTTTCTTCATACGCCACCTCGTTAAAATTGTTTAACATTTTTTGCCGTTTTGCCTTGACCCGCCTCAAAAGCCTGTTTATATTCTTTTGAAGCCAAAGTGTCGTTCAAAAGTTTTGCAGATTCGGGAGGCGTAAGCCTATCCTGTTCGGTTACAATTTCAACAGCATTTTTAATAATCTCAAAATCCGTTCCGTGAGTTTTCACAATATCTTTCATAAATCTTTTTTCAATCTCCGAAACGGATAAATCACGATTCCTAAATTTCAAATAAGTATATCCTCTTTCTAAGTCATACTTATTCTCAATATCAATTCTGTATTGAGTGTGTATTTCGAGTTTACAGTTTTCGTCAAAAGCATTTGAAATCGTTTCCGAAGATTGTAAAGTGGGATTGAACTCTGTTAAAAGTCCTTCATACCGTAATTGAGTTAATAAAGTCAAAGGATTATCTGCATATCCGTTAAAATACCGAGTTTCGTCTTTCAATTTTTCGGCTAGGTGTTGGCATACTTTTTCCCAAGCCTTGACTACGCCGTTATCCTCAAATTTTTCCTGCGTATCGCTGCCGTAATTATCGGAAATGTATTGGTCGTAAACCTTCTTTATTTCGGCTACAATGGGATCTTTTTTCGCTTCTAAATCCATTTCTATTTCTTTTTTTCGGGAGTGAAAAATTTCTCTAATTATATAATCTTCTTTAACGGCATTATTTATAAAATCATAACCTTTGTTAAAGGTTTCGGTGTCTTTGTCGAAGCCTATCAACTTATCCCATTGTGATTCGGGCAATAAATAACAATGACTGCCGTTAATCACAGCTTCAAAATATGGCGTATTTTCTTTTGCCGTAATATTTATTGTATAATCGCCGTTTGGAGTAATACTTTTTATTATATCTTCTAAATCTTCTACTTTTTCTAAACTGATTCCATTATCTCCACGCCAATTTGTATTTTCTCCTAACATTAAATAGGCTTCGGGATCGTTTAAAAAACCTTTTGATTTTAATATTTCCGTTGCTTTTTCTTGATAATCTTCCTCTAAAAAATCTTTTTCATCGCCACAATCCAAATATGTATCATAAGCATCTTCAAGCCTATCGTGAAATTCCTGTAAAAATTTATCTCTCATAGCAGGTTCTTCGTTTTTTATAACGGAAAGAAATTCTTCTGTAATTTTGTATACATCAGCATCGGCTTCGCGAAGTTTTGCGAATTTGTCGCTATCATACAAATCTTTGAGCAAGCCACCGCAATAAAAATCTTTCGCTTCGTATGAATCAAATAAACTATAAGAATAAACTGATTCGCCGTTTAACAACTCTTTATAAATTATGTCGGCTTCTTTGGTAACAAGCGTGTCCCGGTCGTTTGTGTAAATTTCATTGGGAACAGGCACTAATTGCCCCGAATATTGCATATCGAGCAAGAAATCGTTATTTTTTTCCAATCCTGCTTTTATTCCCTGCTCCATTTCTTCACGAGAAAAAGTCGTCAAAGACCCTTTAAAATCGCTAAATTCTCTAAATTCTTTGTAAAATTCTTCATTTAAGAAATCTATTTCTTTCTCGTTGAGTTTACCGTCAGCTATGGCTGAAACTAATTTTTGTGTTGCTAATTCGATCGAGCCGTTTTTTGGAAAAGTTTTTAGATCCTTATTGAGCATATCCATAATAAAAAACCTCCAAATCTATAATTAAACTTTTTT
>DFEL01000063.1:23992-28478 GCA_002369055.1 Cyanobacteria bacterium UBA3803 | reverse complement strand
TTTGTAAAAAACGAGTTATAATATAAATACGAGGTGCGAGGTTTGCCGACCTCAAAACCATATTCGAAAGAAGAAGTCTGTTATTTTATATAGCAGACTTTATTTTTTGTCAAGTATGAGAATTAAAAGTATGAACAATAAATTATAATCCATAGACTTAATCTCCTTTCTTTTTCTTGCCGACCTTTTAACAATTTTCAGTTGTTGGTTGGAAGATTAAAGAAAATATGGTCTGCACCTCATATTTAATTGTCAAAGTTTGTAGCGTTATTATATTATTATTTTAGACATTTATCAATACATAGAACAGTTGAATAGTTTATTCAACCTTTCAATCATTAACTACTTTTTATCAAACATATTTAAAATCAAATTCTTGTATCTTTCAAATATTGAATTACGTTTCATTTTTGCAGTTTGGCTCATTAAACCGTTTGCTGTTGTGAAATTTTCTTTTATAACTTCAAAATTTTTAATCTGCTCAAATGATTTTAAATTTTTCTTTCTCTTAATATATGTTGATATCTCTTTTTTCAATAGTTCTCTTAGTGTTGGATTTAAAATTGTCAGATTTGAGCCTGATTTTATATCTTTTGCCAGCAAGCCGCATTTCTGCAATGCCGCCTCAGAAGGTACAATTAATGCCCCAATTGATGTTTGGTCTTGTCCAACAAGCATTATTTGGTCTATATATGGACTTTCAAGACAAGCTTCTTCAATTGGCAACGGTTCTACATTTTCTCCGTTTGAAAGAACTATTGTTTCTTTTAGTCTTCCTACAAGTACAAGATTATTATCTGCTGTCAACCAGCCTATGTCGCCTGTATTAAACCAACCGTCTTCACTGAATACTTCTTTTGTTGCTTCTTCGTTTTTGTAATATCCTTTTGTTACCTGATATCCTCTTGCATATACAACTCCTTTTTTCAAGATGCCAAGTTCTTCTTTGGTTTCTATATCAAGAATTTTTATCTCTGTTGCCATTAATGGTGTTCCGCAACAACCAAGAAAATTAGGGTCGGTGGCATTTCTAAGTGTCAAAACAGGTGAGGTTTCCGTTAATCCGTAACCTTCTCTCAAATTTACACCTATTGCGTCATAAAACAATTGGTCTTTCATTGACAAGGCTCCTCCGCCTGATATGGATTCTCTGAAATTTATTCCGGCTGCATTTTTGATTTGTCTATAAAGAGTATTTGTAAATAAAATGTGAAGTGGTTTCAAAAAACTTCTTGCAATTTTGTGATACATATTTGAAAGGGTATGGTACCCGCCCTTTTTGTTTGTAATTCTTCTTTCAGAATACATTTTGTGAATTTTATATGTAATGCTTGATTTTACCGCAAAATCAAATAGTTTATATACAAAAACAGATTTTTGTTTTAGTTTTTGATATATGCCTAGTCTTAGAGCTTCCCATATTCTCGGTACTGACATAAACGTATCAATATCATATTTCGCTAAATCATTTTTTAAACCTGTTAATGTCGTGAAATGTAAATGACAACCTGAACTTAAGTAATATAATTGTGTTATATGTTCGTATGCGTGCCATATTGGTAATATTTGCAGGGTATTTTCACCTGCTTTTGACATAAATCCGTATTGAATAGACGGAATTTGTGCAAGTAAATTTTTATGCGTAATTAAAATGCCTTTTGGCATTCCTGTTGTACCTGAAGTGTATAGCATTACACAATTTTCGTCAATGTTTTGCTCAGGTTTGTTAAATTCTTTTGTTTTTCCTATTTCAAGTGCTTCTTCATAAGAATATATAGGACAATTAAATTCGGCAATGTCATCTTGTTCTTTTTTGAACATTACAAGTATAAATTTGAGATTATATTTGCATAAATAAGGTTTAAGTGCATTTAAAAGTTTAATATCCTTCACTATTAAACCTTTGCTTTCGCTGTGGGTAAGTATATAATCAAGTTCTTCAACAGGTGCATTAGAACCTCTTAGAGCACATATAGCACCACATCGCATTGAAGCCTGTTCCGCAGTCACCCAGCGACCGTTGTTTTCCGTAAAGATGCTTATGAAATCACCCTTGTTAATTCCAAATGATTGTATGGCTGCGGATAATGTTGAAATGTTTGTTTCCAATTCGTCATAGTTTAAGTGTATATTACTGTATTCATCGGTAATTGCCGGCAATGTTTGATATTTTGCAATTTCATTTTTAATAAAATCATTAAATGATGTTTTTTCTTCCAAAAATTTGTCAACAGTTCTTTTTCCTGCTAAAAATTTCTTCTTATTTAGAATTTTCCTTAGTCGTTCTTTTCTTTCACCCACAAATATTACTCCTAAAATAAATCTATTCGTCTTTTGAAATTATCCATATTGCAGAAATTAATGTTAAACCTAATAAAAAACCACCGATTACATCACTTGGATAGTGCACACCAAGCATGTTTCTTGAAAGACCTACCAATATTATCAAGCAAATACAGATTGTTGTTAGTATATATTTTATAATTCTGTTTTCTACATATTTTTGTATTGCAATTATTAAAAAACCTAAAAATATCATTATGTTGAAGCTGTGTCCTGAAGGATAACTGTAATCCAAAGGGTGTTCTATCGGTTGAAGTTCAAACGGCGGACGGTGTCTTTGAAATATCTCCTTGACAAAAGTTATTACTCTGTGTGCATTATAGTCACAAACAAAATATAATATTGCCAGTTTATAATCTTTTTTGTACACCATAAATAATGTAAATAAGACTATTATAATTCCACACCAATTGTGATGAAGTGCAGATATTTTTACCCAAAAATTTACATCAACAAATGATAATAATTTTTGTAGTGTTACAATAATTTTTATGTCAAAAAATGTTACTTTTTCAAAATAGTTTACCAGCAGTGAAACTATAATAAACAAATTAAAAAATACTAGTGGTACATACCATTTTTTTATGTTGCACAGTCTATTCATATACCAATGATAACATTAATATATTAAAATACATACGGACTGAACTTTTTTATAAATAATGTTAATATTCTGTAATGTATAATTTTCTTGACAATATGAAGACAGTATTTTATTCTACATGTTATAAATTAGGGGTAAATATTAAAATATGGTATTTAAAAATATTGGTTTTTTAAAATTTGCTATAATGTTGAGTATCATAATGCATCATTCACGTGATATTTATCATTTACCGAGTTGGTTAGGAAATTTTGAAAATTGCAAGGTCTGTCCTGATTTATTTTTTGTCATATCAGGTTTTTTGCTTTTTTATACTTTTAATTACGAGCTTAGTACCTTTGATTATGCCAAAAAAAGATTTTTAAGGCTTGCTCCAAATTTATGGCTTTTGGTATTGCTAATGATAGTTTTGACGATGTTTATACCTGCCATTAACAGTCATTTTAACGATAATATTCTCAGACTGTTTTTACTGCATTGTGTTGGTTTTGAACCAATATCGGGTGGAACTTATATGAATATTACGTGGTATATTTCAGCGTTATTTTGGGTTTCTTTGTTTTATTTTTATATATCAAAGATTTTTGATAAAAAATTTTTAAATATAATTATAGGTATTATTGTAATGCTGTGTTTTGCATTATATATGCAGCATACCTCTTTCTTAGCCGGTGGGCATATAGAAAATTATTATTTAATATTCAATGGCGGTATATGCAAAGCTTTAGCATCAATGGGTTTAGGTTATTTTATTTGCATGGCTTATAAGTATGGATTTTTGCAAAATATTGGTATTGCAGGAAAAGTTGTTATATCTGTTGCTGAAATTTATATATTATCTTTTTTAACATATTATTTGATTTTTGCCGATAAAATTGCAGGTAAATCTGCTATGGTATTTATTGTTTTGTTTTCAATATTATTTTATTTATTTTTAATTAAAAAAGGGATAGTATCAAAATTTTTAGAAAATAATATTTCAAATATTTTAGGGCAATATGTATATTCAATGTATTGTTTTCATATTATTGTTTTAGCAGTATTTATTCGTTACGTTTATGTAAATTATTACCAAATTATTCTATTACATCCATTTAGATTTTTTATGTCGGAAGTTTCAATTGCCTTAATATTGGGGGTTATCATGTATTATATTTTTGAAAGACCCGTTGCAAAATATATCAAGAAAAATTGGTAGTTTGATATTATTTTTCTTTTATGTGTAAGAATTAAATAGTTCTCTATAAAACAAAAAAGGTAATTACTAACGTAATTACCTTTTTTAAAAATGGGCAGGGGTGGATTCGAACCACCGTAGACTCGCGTCGACAGATTTACAGTCTGTTGCCTTTAGCCACTCGGCCACCGACCCATGTCTTTGCCGTTAAAATTGCCTTTGACGAGATTTGAACTCGTGGCCTCTCCCTTACCAAGGGAGTGCGCTACCCCTGCGCCACAAAGGCTTGTTTACAGAGTTTTGTTCAACCTTAAAGGCTTATTCAACAAACAAGCCGGCAATAGGAATCGAACCTACAACCT
>DFEL01000063.1:0-23933 GCA_002369055.1 Cyanobacteria bacterium UBA3803 | reverse complement strand
ACCTACGGTTTACAAAACCGTTGCTCTACCGTTGAGCTATGCCGGCACGTCAGTTGACAATATCTATTCTAATAAGGAAATAAAAATATGTCAAGCAAAAATTTTGACTTTTTATTTTTCATCATTAAATACATGGCAAAAGTCCACTATTCAGATGAGATTTTTACGATTTACTCTATTTTGACTTGAATTTTCCGATTAAATACATGAGAATAAGAGAAGCGAGGCGGTAATTATGAGAATTAATGGCGGAGTACAATTAAATGAAAATGGTTTGAAAACAGCAATTCGTGCTATGCAAGTTCAAACTGCTTTAATGGCAAATGTCAGCGATAATGTTAATGGCTTTGACAAAGTTGGTTATCAACGCAGAGAATCTGTTGTTTCTTCTTTTACCGAATTTCTTGGTGTTGACGGTTTATCTACTGTTGTTGATGATACTGTTGGTAGAATTAGCCGTACAGATAACCCAATGGATTTGGCTATGGCTTCTAAAGGTTATTTTCAAATTCAAACTCCAGAAGGCGTTAGAATGACACGTGACGGACGTTTTAAAATTGATGTTGACGGAAATTGTTTAGATTTACAGGGTAACAAAGTTTTATCTAATACAGGTGTTCCTATCAAGTTTAACATTTTACCTGAAAGTCCAAAAGATGTTGTTGTTAATACAAGAGGTGCAATAAGTATTTTAGACAGAAAAGATAAGAAATTAAAACATGTTGCAAATCTTGGAATTGTTGATTCAAACGGTGTCGGAATTGTTAATCCGCAAGTTCAACAAGGTTACAGTGAATATTCAAACGTAGCACTGCAAAACGAATTTATGAGTTTAATGCCAATAAAAAGAACTTTTGAAGCAAACAGGCAAATGTTTTTAATAGAAAACTCAAATCTTCAAAAAGCTATAAGCCAATTAGGTCAGGCAGGCTAGTTTAAATTTTAATCAGCGAGGGTAACAATTATGTATAACATTCAAGGTATAATCAGAAAAAATATTAATAACGCAAGCAGTATGTTTGAAAGATTAGGCTATGTAGGTACTAATTTTGCAAATTACAGTACAAACGGATATAAAGCAGTTCGTTTTGAACAAGTTTTATCTGACGATGGTTATGTTTCAGGTTCTGTAAGAACTGATTATCAAAAAGGTTCTATGAAAGTTACAAGCAATCCTTATGATGTTGCTATTGATGGTGAAGGTTTTATTCCTATCGTTTCTCCTGACGGTGAAGTTGCATATACTCGTGATGGTTCTTTCAAAAGAGGTAAAGGCGGATATCTTGTAACTAATGATAACTGGATTGTTGGTGCAGGTATTAAACTTCCGGCAAATTTATACAAGTTCCAAATTAAAGAAGATGGTAAAGTTTTTGCTTATGATTCTGCAACTGACAGTAAAGGAAAATGTTTAGGTACAATTCCATTGGTTCAATTTGATTGTTGTGAGGGGTTGCAACAAGATACTCAGGGTAACAGAGTTTGGCAAACAGATGAATCAGGTGAACCAAAATTAGTTAAAAATCATAACTATATAAAACAACATTATTTAGAAAATTCAAACACAAATATTTATAACTCTGTAAATGATATGTTAAGATTAAATGCTTCTATGCTGGCAAGTATGAGTGTTTTGAAAGTAACAGATGATATGTATAACAAATCAATTAACATTAGAGAATCATAATTTAAATAAAAGTTAATTAGTAATTCAAAAAAGCGAGGTAATAAATATGGTATCATTTAATCCGGTAGATAGTTTTGCAAGATCTTCTCAAATATTGGGATTAGTTGCAAAAAGACAAAAGTTATTAACAGAAAATGTTGCAAACGTTGATACACCAAATTATGTAAGACAAGATATAAACTTTGCAGCTTGCTTGGGTAATGCAAATGGTCCAATGGAAACGAAACTTTCAAAAGAAATGGGTGTAACAAGCATTGTTGACCAAAATGCAGGCGAAGGTGTAAATGTTGCAGATGAATTAATAGGAATGCAACAAAATTCATTAATTTATACAATGGCTACACGTCGTATGTCAAACGTAATTAATATGATGAAAACAGCATTAAATGTTGGTAAATAATAACTTAATCTAATACATTTGATGTAAATAATAAGGAGAAATTGCACTTAGAAACAAAAAAGAACGATAAATAAAACAGAGAAGAAAAGCGAGGTAATTATGGGAATATTAGATTCAATGTACATAGGTTCAAATGCCTTAAAAGCACACGGTAACAGATTGGATGTTCATGCAAAGAATATTGCAAATATTGATACTCCTAATTACGTTAGAAAAATACCTGTTTTAAACACAATAAAAGGTGATTCGTTTGGAGCAATTTTAAATAATATGCAAGACGGTACATTTGGTTTAGGCTCATCAGGAGCACTGCAAGGTGGTGTATCTTATGGTGGTATTGTTGAAGATCCTACTCCGGGTGAAAGAATTTATAAACCGGGTCATCCTGACGCTGATGCTAACGGTTATATAAGAAGTTCAAATGTAAATGCTATGGTTGATATTGCTGATGCAATGATGGCACAACGTGCTTATGAAGCAAACTTGGCTGTAATGAATATTACAAAAGCAATGGCAATGAAGGCTGCAGAAATTGGTAAGTAATAAGATTATATTGTTAAAAATAAGGCGAAGCCGTTGGCTTCGCCTTATTTTTTGTTGTAATTTAGTATAAAATTTTCCAACTTAGTTCCATTTAATTACACCAAAGCTTTCAACCTGAGAATTAAACTGTTCTTTTGATATTTTATATGTTGGAGGAAATGTATTTGGTATTAATTCAAGATTGTTTTTATAAACTTCTGTTAAATTGGATTCTTGTATAAGAATACTATTTTCATCAGAATCTACTACGCAAAAAGCATGCCCGTTAATATTAAGTGTTGTTGCACCTAATTGTTCTTTATTTATTTTACAAAAAAATTGCAAACTGTCTGCAATTTGCAATCTGCACCATTTTCTACAGCAAAATTACAAATTTACATATGTAAAAATTAAATTATTTCAGCTATTTTGCACGATTAAGTATTGTTTTTCGAGAGGTGAGAACCATAGGTGAGATTTTGAGACGAAAAAAAACACTCCTTATGGAGTGTTTTTAATGGTGCCGCGTCTCACTCTGCCGAGAAAAACAATTAAGTATTGTTTTTCGAGAGGTGAGAACCAAAGGTGAGATTTCGAGACGAAAAAAAACACTCCTTATGGAGTGTTTTTAATGGTGCCGCGTCTCGGAATCGAACCAAGGACACAGGGATTTTCAGTCCCTTGCTCTACCAACTGAGCTAACGCGGCATGTTTATATTCAATTTTTTTTTGAAATCAGTTGGTAGAGCAATGCTCTAACTCAATTTGACTTCGGTTCCGCTTCGCTCACCGTGACTGAGCTAACGCGGCATGTTTCTATTCAATTTTTTTTTGAAATCAGTTGGTAGAGCAATGCTCTAACTCAATTTGACTTCGGTTCCGCTTCGCTCACCGTGACTGAGCTAACGCGGCATGTTTCTGTTTAATCTATATAACGCAAACAACTCAATTGTTTGTATATATATTCTATCGTATAAATTTTTCTCGTCAAGTTTTTATTTTACAGGTGGCCCAAATAGCAAGGTTACGTTTCGGCCTTCCATTTGTGGTTTCTTTTCCAGCGTCATAGGTTCGTTTTTTAAATCTTCTATAAATCGTTCCGCTAAATCAAATGCAAGTTTTGAATGTTGCATTTCACGACCTCTTAACATTACAACAATTTTTACCTTGTTACCTTGTGAAATGAATTTTTTTATATTATTTATTCTTACTTGATAATCATGAACATCTATTTTATATCTTATTTTTATTTCCTTGATATCTACGGTATGCTGTTTCTTTTTCGCTTCTTTTGCTCTTTTTTCAACTTCATATTTGTATTTTCCGTAGTTTAATATCTTTGCAACAGGCGGGTCTTGGTTTGGATTTATTAATACTAAATCTAAATCAGCATCTTCTGCCATTTGTAATGCTTCAGATGTTGGCACTACTCCGTGATTAGTACCGTCATCTCCAATTAAACGAACTTCTTTTACTCTAATTTTTTCGTTCATTATAACTTTATCTTTTGAGTCTTTTCTTTGACTGTTTCTATCTTCGCCTGCTATGGTTAGGTTCTCCTTATATAATATCCTACTCGTTCATGATAACACAATATGGTCTAAATTACAGATTTTTTGTTTTCTAATGCTTTACATAAGTTAAAATATTTTTGACAAGTCTGTTATTTCGTTGCATAATTGTCTTATATAAAGCTCTCTCTTCTTATTTAAACGGACAGACCTTAGTTTTAAGGTCTATTTTTTTGCATAAAAAAGGTTGAACTCAGTTCAACCTTTTTTGCTATATATTTCACGCAGTTTCTATTTTTCGTACAATACGTATCTTGCAGCGTATCCGTTAGGGATAAGTTGTTGACCTTTAAATCTTACTGAGTATTGGTCTGATACTAAAGTATTTTCTTCACCGCAGAAATTACTGTTTGAACCGCTAACACTACTATCATTTGTAATTGTTGATAATGTACCTGATGCTGCACTGTATTGGCAGTTTGATAATCTGTTAGGATTTTTTACACCGTTTACGTCAACGATAGCCGCACAACCCTTCATGTTGATATTGTCATAGTTTGTACAGTTATGCATTGATTGCGGATATGATAATACCATACCATCTGCAAAGAAAATGGTGTAGTTACTACCACCTGTTGTTCCAAACATTCTCTTAATATCGTCTACTGCTGTTGATTCAGTTTTGGCAATTTGCATTTTCTTTCTTAAAATTTCAAATACCGAGTCGGCTCCCGTACCTGAAGTTGCATCACCAAAGTCCATATAATCAATTGCTACTGATAGTGTTACGGCTTGGTTAACGGCTGAAATAATTTTCTTGAATGCTGTTTTAAATTCTGCTTTACCCGTATTTGACATTAAGGTTGGAATAGTCATTGCGGCTACAACACCAATGATACCTAGAGTAATCAAAACTTCTGCTAATGTAAAACCTGCGTGTTTTTTCATCATGTCTTGTACCTTTCTATTATTTGTGTCATGTATACTAATTCTATTTAGTTATCCTAGCAGATTCTATTTTTTTAGTCAAGCACTAATATATATAAATAGTGTTATCTAAATATAAAATCATACAGGTAATGTAATATTATAGTACCACAAATAAAATAAAATATAACTCTAAAGTATTAATTCTCGAGAATAATGTTACATAAATTTACATGTTTTATTTATGGTTTGTGCTGCTATATATCCCGAAGACCAGCAATATTGCAGGTTATATCCACCGCATAATCCGTCAACATTTGTAACTTCTCCGCAGAATAATAAGTTATTGATTTTTTTTGATGTCATTGATTTTGAATTTATTTCATCCAGCGTAACTCCGCCGCAAGTAACTGTTTCACCGTCTTTTTTTGTTCCAGTTACTGTTAGCTTAAAATCTCTTAATATTGAATTAACTAATACTTTAGTATTAGTTCTTATTGTGCAGCATTTTTGTTCCAAATCTGTGCGTACAAGTGTATTTATCAATGATTTTGGTAAATATTTGTTTAGTAAGTTGCCTAAATTTTTGTGTGGGTTTAGATTAAATTCATTTTGCAAATCAAAATTATCATCATTTATAAAGTCTATGATAATTTCATAGGGTAGTTCTTTTTGTGCATTAATCGAGGAAAGTTCGTATATTGCAGGGCCTGTGAGTCCGTCGTTTGTGAATAAAATATCTCCGTATACTTTATGATTTTCCGCTGTTATTTTGCAATTTTTTACGGATACTCCTTGAAGTATTTTGTGGCATGGTTGAGTTTTTAGTGCTACAAGTGCAGGCTTTGGTGAAATTATTGTGTGTCCCAGACTTTCTATAAAAGAGTAATTACTTTTGCCTCCTGTTGCAATTATTATATAGTCAAATAAATAGGTTGCTTTATTTGTTTGTAATTCAAAGCCGTTTGTATGTTCAATTATAGAAATAACTTCTTCTTTTTGAAATTTGCAGTGATGAAGTTGGTCTAAAATTTTTTTTCTAACGTCTTGAGAATTATTTGATGTTGGAAATATTCTATTGTCATTTCTTGTGTATGTTTTTATGCCAATTTTTTCAAAGAAGTTTAGGGTTTCGGCAGTACAAAATTGCGAAAAAACTGAGTATAAAAACTTTTCTCCACGAGGATAGCTTTTAACTAATTCTTTAAAATCATATTCAGCATGTGCAAGATTGCATTTTCCGCCACCTGTTGGCAGTAGTGTTTTTAGGGGTGAATTTTTGTCAAATAACGTTATTTCAAATCGTTTATCAAGGTTGCATGCAGCCATGCATCCGGCAGGGCCCGCACCTATAATTGCAATTTTACACATCAACTCTTGTTCCGTAAAGAAATACCATTTCAGGATTTTCTAATTCTTCGTGAAGTTGCATAATTGTTTTTTTCAATGTCGGATGTACAAAATTTGGTGCTAATTCAAGCATAGGCACAAGTGTAAAGGCTCTTTGATGAAAGAATTTGTGTGGAATAATTAAATTTTCATCATTAACAATTTCATTTCCGTAAAATATAATGTCTATATCAAGAGTTCTATCTCCGTAATGACCTTCCAATTCTCGATTTCTTCCGAGTTGAGCTTCAACTTTGTTCACGGTTGTTAAAAGTTCTTGAGGGGATAATGTTGTATTAATTTCTATCATTGCATTAACAAACCAATTTTTTGTATCGCATCCCCATGGTTCTGATTCATAGAACGCCGAAGTTCGTACAAGACTTATACCATCAATTCCGTCAAGGATTGATGTCGCTTGTTGAATATACCCTACTCTGTCGCCTTTGTTTGAACCAAGACTTAAATATACCAGTGTCATGCTTTACATTTTGAACCATGACTTTTATTTTGTCAATAAAATATTAATTTTTTGTGATAAAATTATTATATGAAAAAAAAAGTTATTGCATATTTACACACTCATTGGGATAGAGAATGGTACAGGGAGTTTGAGGTTTTTAGAATAAGACTTTTGCGTGTTTTCGATAATATCTTAAACTTGCTTGAAAATAACAAAATTCCGTCATTTTATTTTGACGGACAAGTTGGAGCTTTGGAAGATTATCTTGAAATCAGACCTGAAAAGTTAGATTTGGTTAAACGATTAGTTTCTGAAAAAAAACTTTTTATTGGACCGTTTTATACTCTTGTTGATGAATTTTTGACAGACAAAAATGTTTTTGAACATAATCTGAAATATGGTATTGAATATGCTAAAAATATGGGCTGTACAGATTTCATAGGTTATTTGGCAGATACATTCGGACATTCAAAAAATGTATGTAAGATTTTTAAAGAATTTGGTATTGACAAATGTGTTGTATGGCGTGGTTGTGGAGATATTCCGGCTGAATTTAAGTTTAACGGCATTGATACGGTAAATCTTGTAAGAGGTTACTTTATGGATTTCTTTTCAGCACCGTTTGACATAGATAAAAAGGCTGAATGTATTAAAAATAATCTTGATAAAATTGCCGAAAAGTCGGGAGATGTTCTCTTGATGCCAATTGGTGCCGATCATTTGGGAGTTGAAGCAGATATTGCAAGTCAAATAAGAGAAGTGAATGCTCGCTTAACCGATTATCAGATTAGGTTAAGTTCTCCTTTTGAATATTTTGAATTAGTCAAAGACAGATTTACACAGTTTGAATGGAATGATGAATTGCGAGATAATTCAAAAACATTTATTTTACCGGGTTCTTTTTCATCAAGACCGGACATAAAAAGATACAATGTGTTATCTTGCCATGAGTTGCCTCTTGCGGATAAATTACAAAAACATTTCAATTTGGACTATGATAAATTAATTGAATATGCTTATAAATTATTATTAAAAAATCAGGCTCATGACGGAGTTTACGGTTGTTCTGTTGATGATGTTCATGCGGAAAATATTGTAAGATATAAAAAGATTTTGCAAATATGTCAAACTATAAAAGACGAAGTAAGATTTAAACTTGGTTCAGGAGTTTTAGGTATAAATATTGGTGAAAAATCCTATTCAGGTATTGTAGAGTTTGAATCTTGTGATGAATTGATAGATTTACAGATGATTTCATCAAGAAAAGGTTTTAATAATGAAATATTGCAAGATACTCAAAGAATTCCGGTAACGGAAGATTATACTGATATTTATACTTATCTTGCAGAGGTTGAAAATCTTAGACCGACAGAACTTACTATTTTAAATCCTGTTGATGATGAAACAGACTTGAATGTTGATGATAATTCTATTTCTAATTCAAAGATTTCTCTGAAAGTTATTGGTAATAACATATTAATCAACAACGATATACAACTGGAATTTGTTGATTATATTGATAATGGCGATAGTTACAACGAAGGGCCCGTAAAGGATGATTACGGTATTTCTGCGGATATAATTTCAACAAAAAAAGTTATGGAAGGCAATTTGCGTTGTGCATTAAAAATTGAAACATCATTTTTTGATGTAATTGTTTCATTGGATAAAAATTCGGAATTGCTAAAATTTAACATTGATTGGATAAATGAAGATAAGAATCATTTGATACAAGCAAAATTTGTGTTAAATGATAATATTTCCAAAACTTATTCGGAAGATTTCAATGAATTAATTGAAAGAACCTTTGATTATAACTACGATATAAGACAAAATTTGCCAAAAGAAAAAGGTATTGAGGCAAAATCTAATACAGCACCAATGCAAAGATTTGTATGGGCTAATGGTTTTGGTATTTTTACAAGAGGAATAAATCAATATGAAGTATTTAGAAACATGCTTTCTATTCCTTTGTTAAGAGCAACAGGTATAATCTCAAATCCTCATAACAGTTCTCGTTCTACTCCGGCAGGGCCGCCACTGGAAACACCTGATTTACAAATGTTAAGAAAAAATACTGCTGAATTTTATGTTTATAATGCTGATTTAGAAGGCTATAACAGAAATTTAGATAGTGTATTTTCAAATATAGTTTTTTAAAATTTGATAATATAGGCAATTTTTTTTTAGAAAAATACTTATATATAATGTAAGGTTAGGAAATATAACTTTGATATGTGAAAGTTCTTTACGTTACCTGATGTAAAGATACCGATTGCCAAGAGGTTTTCGCTATAACAGATTGCTAAAACTGCATACCTGTCGGGTTAGGGTCAAAGTTGGTAGGGGATCAGGCTCTTACATACCTTGAATCTTAAAAATGTGTGTGAAGAAAAACATTTTAAAAGGCTACTCGAAAGGGTAGTCTTTTTGTTATTTCAAGTGGTAAGTTTCCAAGTTTTGAGTGTTTTAAAAGTATAGTGGTATCGGAACAAGGTATTTATAAAAATTATATTCATCAAAAGTTGAAGGAAGTCCGTCCCAATATCTGTAAATAAGCATACCTTGCTTTTCAAGATTATAGCCAAATTCTTTATCGTGTGTGTAATATGGGTAAACAAATGGATATTCATTTTTGTCTGTTGAAATAGCAAGTTCATTTGTTGCTTTTAGTTTTTCTTCAAATTTTTTATAGTTATTCATCCTAATAAGTTTTTCTTGTTGAAAATTTATTCCGCTCATGATTTTTTCGGTTGTTTTTGACATGTACATAATTTGTTCATTGTCAAGCCTATGCTCGTTTTTAACAATTCTTTCGTATGTCATGTTTTCATCAATTTCATAGTCATCTGCTGTTCTGAACGGTCTTTCCATAATTTTTTCCGTGTATAAATATGCACCGTCAAGAACTCCATATTGCATTTGAAAAAATTTTCTCAAAGAATTAAAAGATGCAAGTCCCATAGGTTCGGCATAAAAAGCGTGAGAGTTATCCACAATTAAATTTTTGTATTGTTTTTCGAGTTCTTTGACATTATTTGTGCAAATTCCAAAATAATTGGGATACAAAATATAATCTTTAAGCTTGAATTTGCAGGTTGGCATAAATCTTTCGTCAATGTGATAATATTCAACATTAACTATTTCTTTTTTTAATGTTGATTTTATGCTTGGACAAATATAATGAGGAACATAGATTGTATTTATGTTATACGCTCTTATTATGTATCTTAAACAATTTCTTGCCGTATTTAATTTTACAAGTTTTTTCAATTTATTATCTGTCCTCAAGTTTAACTATAACGCTATGACGGTTCGTTGTTTGACCTTCTTTTCTGTAAGAGAAGAATAAATCATTATTACAAGATGTACAATAAGGGCATATATCAATTTGATTTACTCCAATTTCCATTAGTTGTCTTTTGTTTATTTCTTTCAAATTAACATATATTTTGCCGTTTCTTATTTCATAAAGTCCTTGATTATTTGCAACAGAAATCATGCTCATATTGAAAACATCTTCTTTAACTTCATAGCAGCATACAGAAATTGCAGGGCCTATTGCAACTCTGACATCTTCGATATTTGTTCCGAATTCATCATGCATTCTTAAAATTGTTTTTGCACCAATTTTTCCGACAGTTCCTTTCCAACCGGCATGAATTACGGCAGCAATATTTTTTACTGGGTCATAAGCAACAAGCGGAGTGCAATCTGCAAAATTTAAAAATACTGCTTGTTCATAATTTGTTAATATTAAGGCATCAGCTTCAGGGTAAAAAGTTTTACCGATTTGTGCAACATCAACCGTATCCGTGTGTCTTTGTTCCGGATATATTAAATTTTCTTCTGATACACCCAAAACTTCCCTAAACATTTTTCTATTTTCCATAGTTATATCAATCATTTCGGGTTCTCTTGATTTAATCGGACACTCTCTTGTTGTAAAATAATGTGTTAAACCATTTAATATATCAGTTTTCATGACGGTTTTACCGTTTAATTTTTCTAAATAGAACATAAGATTCCTTTCAAAGTTTCAATAGAACGTTTAGCAAGTAATTCATTTTTTAATTTTTTATTTTTTCTTTCTTTTTTGGGTAATTCAATTGGAGCAACAACAGCCCAGTTTGAATTCATTGGCTGAAAATGCTTTAGTTCACTTGATGATATATATTTACACAATGAACCCAGCATGGTTTCTTGCGGTAATTCAATCAATGGTTCATTATTTAAATATTTTGCCATGTTTAACCCTGCAAGTAAACCTGTTGCGATTGATTCGGTATAGCCTTCAACACCAGTAATTTGACCCGCAAAAAATAAATTTTCACGTAACCTTGTATTTAGTGTTGCATTTAATACTTGCGGACTGTTGATAAATGTGTTTCTGTGCATTACACCATATCTTACTATATTTGCGTTTTCAAGTCCCGGAATAGAATGTATTAATTCTTTTTGTGCTCCCCATTTTAAATTAGTTTGAAAACCTACAAGATTAAATAAACTTTTTGCTGCATCATCTTGTCTTAGTTGAACGACTGCCCAATTTTCCTGATTTGTTCTTTTATCAACTAATCCAACAGGTTTCATCGGTCCAAAACGTAAAGTATCAACACCACGTGATGCCAAAACTTCAACAGGCAGGCAACTTTCAAAAAATTTAGCATTCTTCTCAAATTCTTTTAACTCAATTCTTTCTGCTGTCGTAAGTATTTGATAAAATTTTTCATATTGCTCTTTGTTCATAGGACAGTTTATATAAGAGGCTTCACCCTTATCGTAACGACTTGCCCAAAAAGCAACATCAAAATTTATGCTGTCTTTTTCTACTATTGGTGCTATTGCGTCAAAAAAGTGTAAATGTTCTGTTTTTGTAAATTCTTTTATGGAATTTGCCAAATTGTCACTTGTCAGAGGTCCTGATGCAATTATTACGGGAACATCTTTCGGAATTTCTGTTAATTCCTCTCTTACAAGTTCAATATTTTCACTATTTTCAATAAGCTCCGTGACTTTTTTGCTAAATCCGACTCTGTCTATTGCAAGAGCATTGCCGGCAGGAACTCTGCATTCTTGAGCAATTTTTATGAGTTCTCCGCCAAGCAGTTCCATTTCTTGTTTTAACAGTCCGCTTGCATTTGTAATATCTGCCGAACCTAAAGAGTTAGAACAAACAAATTCTGCACAGTTTTCGCTAACGTGAGCACCTGTTGTTTTTTTAGGTCGCATTTCGTATAATTTAACTTTTATGTTTTGTTTTGCAAGTTGTAAGGCTGCTTCGCTTCCTGCCAAACCTGCTCCGATAATTATTACTTCCATTTTATACACTTGAAATTTTTGCTAAATATGTTATAATATTATTGTAAAACAAAGGGCATATAATAAGCCGTTAACTTATTATATTTTTAAACTCCCGTAGTTTTATTTGGTTAATAAAACTAGCACTAATATTGAAGTCATTAGTGTTAGTTTTTGTTTTAATATAAAAAATAACAAAATGAAATCAATCATAGGCAAGCCCTCCTTTCGTCAGTTTAATTGATTTGAAGTCATAGCTGCGAAAGTTGTTGACTCGGGAGCTGCCCTTTGCAAAATTATTATAAAATAAAAATGTTTGTTGTAAAATAAACCTATGAACAAGAAAAATATTTTGGTTGTATTTGGAACAAGACCTGAGGTTATTAAGTTAGCCCCTGTTATTATTGAGTTGAGAAAGCACGAGAACTATAATGTTATTGTATGTAATACTGAACAACAAAAAGAGTTGTCTAATCAAACTCTTGAATATTTTGGTCTAAAAGCGGATATAAATTTAGATTGTATGCGTCCTAATCAATCTTTAGGAGAAGTTCAGTCAAGAATTTTACTGGGATTGGAAAATGTTTTTGCAGATAATTCTGTTGATGCAACTATTGTTCAAGGTGATACAATGACTGTTCTTACGGCATCTTTGGTAAGCTTTTATCATAAAGTTCCTGTTTTCCATGTAGAAGCAGGCTTGCGTTCTTATGATATTTATGAACCTTTCCCTGAAGAAGTTATGCGTCAGATGACAAGCAGAGTTGCTCAATTGCACTTTGCACCGACTGAAAAAAACAAACAAGCACTTTTAAAAGAGGGAATTGATGAAAATAAAATATTTGTTACTGGTAACACTGTAATTGATGCTTTATTCTGTCTTTCCGATGAAGTAATAGAAAAATCCGCGAAATATTTTGAAGATAAGAATATAAAGATTAATGATAAATTAGTTCTTGTAACTGCTCACAGACGAGAAAATCACGGAGAAAGAATAGACAGGATTATAAAAGCTATTTATGATTTGGCAACAAAATACTCCGACCATGAATTTGTAATTCCTGTTCATCCTAATCCAAATGTAAAAAATAAAATACATACGGCTTTAGAAAAAGTTAAAAATATTCATTTACTTACACCTTTAGATTATCCGTATTTGGTGTATTTAATGAAGAACGCAAAATTAATTTTAACTGATAGTGGCGGAATTCAAGAAGAAGCCCCAACTTTTGGCTGTCCTACTTTTGTTATGCGTTATGAAACAGAACGTCAGGAAGGTATAGATGCAGGTGTTTCAAAACTTGTTGGTGCGGATTATGATAAAATTATGCAATTAAGTGAAGAAATTTTATCAAAGGATAAAGCACAAACAAGGCTTACTGCACAAAACCCTTATGGAACAGGTAATTCTGCACAAAAAATTGAAGAATTGATAAAGAAGTTTTTTGAATAATAATTATGAAAATTTTATTATGACCTATGTATCCAATAATTTAATTTTCTATTGTATCTGTATTATTTTTTATTGCTTGTATAACATTAAGATACATCTTTTGTTCTTGTATTGAAGATTTTTTTATTAAAAGGATTAGTTGATTTTCAATTGATGTAGGATTTTTGGATGCTTCTTTTACAAAATTTATAATATCTATGTCTAAAACTTCAACTAATTTGGCGAATGTAGTATATGTCGGATAATTTAATCCCATTTCTATTCTTGAAATCTGTTTTTCATTTAAGCCGACTTCTTCTGCCAGTTCAAATTGAGTAAGTTTTTTTAATTTTCGAAAAGCCCTTATTTTTTTTCCTATTTGTACTTTATCAGTTTCTAATAACATTTTTAGCGTATCCTTATGTAACTAAAAAGTGATATTAAGACATTAATGTCCAGTTATAAACAACATTGATGTCTATTTTGTATTGACAATAAGACATCAATGTACTATAATTTAATTATGACTATTAGTGAATTTGAAAATACAATACCTGTTGTGCACATGTTTAACAATAATTATGTTATCGCAGCAGCAGTTGCATTTTTTTCGATGCTAAAAAACGCCGACAAAAAGTATTTTTATTCTTTGTACGTATTGCATTATGATATAACTACAGAAAACCAAGATAGGTTAAAAAAACAGGTAGAAATTTTTGAAAATGCCGAATTAAATTTTATAAATGTTGAAGACAATTTTAAAGATTTATTTGAAAAAACTAAAAATCAGTCTCATTTTTCCTGTGAAATTTATTTGAAGTATCTTGTTCCAATTCTTTTAGAGCAATATAATAAATCTATTGTGAGTGATGTTGATGTTATATATTTAGGAGATATATCAAAAAGTTTTGTTGATTTCAAAACAGATGAAAATAATTATCTTGCTGCGTGTAAAACAATAGGAAAAAAGCACACTACAAAATCTATCTATTATAAATTTTTTTCCAAATCAGAAATTAATAAATTAAAATTTGCAGGAGGATATTATATACAAAATTTAAAAAAGATGAGAGAAGATAATATTCCTGATAAATTGATTGAGTTTACAAAAGACAACTATCAAAGGTTACTACAACCGGAACAAGATGTTATTAATATTGTTTGTGCCGATAAAATTAAGACTTTGCCTGTAAATTCATTAGTTTGTACTTATGCTTATGAAATGTTTAAAGAGGATTATAATGGTGACAGTGATTTCTCTTCAGAAGAGGTACAATTTGCATTGGAAAATCCTGTACAACTTCATTATGCAGGAAAAGAAAAGCCTTGGAAAGTTTTTGATGTGCCAATGAGTAAACAATTTTTTTACTATTTATCTCAGACGGATTTCTTTTATGATGTTGTGGTAAATACTGTTAAAAAACCGGATTATTATAAAAAAATATTTAGAATGCATAGTAGAAAATTTGATAAAGAACTTGTATTATACCTTCAAAGTAGAAAATGAAATTAAGTGTAAAAATGAACATTGTAAAATAATGTAAATATTATTTGGTCATGACAGCAAAAAAAATCTTGATGTTCTTTAATTAAGTATTATGAAAACATTATTTAATACATTCAAGCCGGTTAATTTTTCTTTTACGGCTCATCAAACAAACCCTATTAAAAGAAAAAATTTAGAGAAGATGGAATGGCTGGAAACATCAGGAGATGGTTCATATGCATCCGCAACTGTTGATGGTAACAACTCCCGTGTTTATCATGGTCTTTTAGCATCTTCAAAAAATGCCCCTGTTGAAAGAAACATTATCTTACAAAGAATTGAGGATGAAGTTTCAGTAGGCGGTAAGAACCTTAAAATTTCTAACGTTTCATACGGTGGAATGAAAGAAGGTTTCAAAAAAGATGAAATGGTTGAAATCAAAGATTTTACAACTTTACCTGTTCCTACTTGGGAATATGATTTAGGTGAAAATAAAACTTTGAAAAAACAACTTGTAATGCCTGAAAAAGTTGGCAACCCTGAAGTTGTAACAGGTTATAAATATGACGCTCCTGAAGGTTCTGAACCGATTACCATTAAAGTAAGACCTTTTGTAAATAACAGAAGTATACATGGTGGTGGAAACGGCGTTAAAGAATGGTACTACTCAAGAGGTACAAAAGGTGCTGTTGTTAATGCTAAAAAATGGGATAATAAGGTTGAACCAACATATTTGGCATGGTCTAAACCTGTAAAAGTTAATGATAAAGGTAATTTCTATAACGATTATTACTATCAAAGAGAAGCAGACAGAGGACTTCAACAAAAAGAAGACGGTGTATATCAACCACTTGAGCTTGAAGTAACATTAAAGCCGGGTGAAACTTTCTCATTTATGGCTGCAACATCTCCTGTAAACAGAGAAGTAAGTATTGATAAAGAAGTTGCTAAAAAACAAGAAAGACTTGAAGGTTTATATAAGCAATCAGGTTTACCGAGAAGCAAAACAATAGATAATCTTCAACGTGCAGCAGACCAGTTTGTTGTTCACAGAAATTCTATTGATGGTAAAACAATTATGGCAGGCTATCATTGGTTTAATGACTGGGGTCGTGACACAATGATTGCGTTACCTGGTTTAACTCTTACAACAAAGCGTTTTGATGATGCAAAATCTATTTTGACATCATTTGCAAAATATGCAAATAACGGTATGTTACCAAACAATTTCCCTGAAGGTGCAAATGATAGACCCGGTTATAACACTCTTGATGCTTCAATGTGGTGGTTTAATGCGTTAGATCAATATACTCAAGCCGCAGGGGATAAGGCAGATATGAAGTTCGTAAAAGAACAATACGGTGCATTAAAGGATGTTGTAAAACATCACATGTACGGTAGATTAACTGCTGATGAACTCGAACAACAAAATCCTTTAATGAAGGGTATTGTTACAAAAGGTCAAGGTAAGTTGCCTGTTGGTGACGGAAATAGTGGTATAGGTATGGATAAAGACGGTCTTATTGCTGCTGATGACGGTCAATTAACTTGGATGGATTCTGCTAAATGGGATCCAAATGCAAGAAAATCTCATCCGTATACTCCACGTGACGGTAAAGCCGTTGAAATTAACGCTTTATGGTACAACGGATTGAGAATTATGGCTAACTTAGCAGATAAATTCGGTGAAAAAGAAGAAGCTAAAAAATATACCGAACTTGCTGATGTAGTAAAAGGAAGCATGCAAAAATTCAAAAATCCAAAAGGTGGTTTGTATGACTTAATTGATACTCCAAATAATCCTGAATACAGAGCAAACAGAGGTCAACAAGTTCGTCCTAATCAAATTATTGCAGCGTCTTTAACTCACAGTGCTTTTGATAAAGAAACTCAAAAGGATATTGTAAAAACCGTTCAAGATAAATTATTGACTCCTTATGGTTTAAAATCATTAGCAGAAGGTGAAGACGGATATGCACCATATTATCCAAACGGCAATGGTGATACTCGTGATGCAGTATACCATCAAGGTACGGTATGGTCTTGGCAAATAGGTCCATTCTGTGATGCGTATTTGAATGCCTACGGCAATACTAAGGAAGCAAAAGAAAAAGTTGTCGGCTTTATAACTCCATTATTAGACCACATGTCAGGTAAAGTCCCTGCTCATGCTGATAGCGGATGTTGTGTCGGCGGTATTGCAGAAATTTTTGATGCTACCGGTGATTACCACGCAAAAGGTACTGTAAACCAAGCTTGGTCGGTTGCAGAAGTTCTTAGAACTTATGCTAAAGTTCAAGATGTAGCAAAATTTGAATAGTCAAAAATAATGAATAGAAGCAGCAAACTCAGTCGGGTTTGCTGCTTTTTATTGTGAATTGTAATATTTGTTTACAAAATCTAAAGTTTTTACAAAAAAATTCCGACATGCATACTGTCTTAATGGAAAATAAAGGGTGTGTGTATGGGAATGGATGGAATTTCAAATATAAGTGCTAATATGATGTACGCAGTTAGTGCTGTACATTTTGGATGTAATAATTTAAGCGAAGAATTAATAAAAAAATTAAAACAATTGGGGATTGATCCTTCGACCGTTAAATCAGAAGCCGAAGCACGAGCATTAATTGCACAGGCTGAAAAACAGCAGTCAACAAATCAACCTGCACGTACTCAGCAGGCTCAAGTTCAACCTCAATTTTCAAGTCCTAATGTAGACTTAAAGAAGTTGGATGATGATATAAAAAAAATGGGCGAGAAGCTTGGAATTGATGTTAAAATTATAAAAAATCCTAATGATATTGTAGATAAGTTTGATGCTGCTATAAAAGAATTTACTGCTGCTGCCTCTGTTCAAGCAAATAAAAATGTTGCTGTACAAGTTGATAACAACAAGCAAAATGGAATAAAAATTTCAACGGGTGCAGAAATTGTCGATAAACCGGAAACTATACAGGCTGATTTTAAGTATATAAAAGATAGAGTTGAAGAACTTGAAAAATCAAAAAATGCTATGTTTGCAGGACAAGACATGCTTGCGATGATGAACAGAATGGCATTGGGTATTTAGTTTATTTGAAAAGTAAAGAGTTTTTACGACTGTAAAACATTAATTGTTTTATGGTCGTTTTGCTATATAATATTCTTATAGATATAGGGTGAGGTATTTATTATGAAAAAAATTTGGATAATTTTGGGTAGTATAGTAGGCGGGTTAGTATTTTTAGCCTATTTGGCATTTTTATTTGTGCTTCCTAATGCAATTGATTTAAACCAATATAAACCAATGGTACAAAAGTTGGTAAAAGAGCAGATACCGTTAAATGTTGATTTTAAAAATGCAAAAATAACCACAACTCCATTGTTATCAATTGGTGTGAAAGCTGATGATATAAGCGTTCAATTTGAAGACGGCAAAACTTTGTTTTCTGCGGATAATGCTAAGTTTAGAATTGCTTTGCCAAGTTTATTGTTGCTTACTGCAAAAGTTTCAACTGCTGAAATTAATAATCCGAAATTGAATTTTACGATTGTTGACGGTAAGCAATTTAAGATTTTAATGCTTGTTGAACAAATTTTACAAAAGCAAGAAGAACAAATTACAAACGAAACAGCAGCAGAAGTTGAAACGGCTTTTGATACTTCTTTTATCAGAATAAAAGTTCCAAATTTTATACTCAATAATTATGATGTAAAAATTGTTGATGAAAAATCAGGTCATAATCTTGAATTAAAAGGTGATTCTTTAAAATTAGCATATTTAAACGGCAAAGTTGTAAAGGTAAAAACTGTTGCAGAATTTTATAGTGATAAAGATAAAAATATTACGGCAGATATTGATATAAATTCATTTTTGCCACCTGCCGAAAAACTTGATGCAGAAGATGACAAACCCGAAAGAGTAGAACTACCGTTTGTAAATCCTGTTCTTGCTTATAGAGAATATAATTTAAAATCTAATTTATCTACAAAGCTGAAAATAAGGGAAAACAAAGGTCAGATTCGTTTGAATGGTTTTCTGAATATTGATAAGACTACTTTAAAATTGGCAGATTATAATCTTCCGGAATGTTATTTTCACGGAATTTTTAGAGGTACAAAAGGCGATATTGATACAACGGTTTCTGTTGCAAAAGGTAAAAATATTGCTCTAAAAGGACTTTATGATTATGGCAAAAACAAAAAATTGGATATGGTTGTAAAAACCGATAGAATTTATTTTAATGATTTAATAATTCTTGCAAAGGCATATTTGGATTCTTTGCATGTTAAAAATGATTTAAATTTAATTAAAGGTTTAGGTTATATAGAGGCAAATGCAAATTTAAATACCAATTTCAAAAAGCTTGTTTCTGAAGGTAAAATTTTGGTTAGAGATGGCGGTATTGTAAATAAAAGTATAAATCTGGGTATAACGAAAACAAACGTTAATTTGTTACTGGATAACAATGTTCTGGATATTAAAGACACACATACATATATAAATAATGCAATTTTAAAAGCGGAAGGTAAAATTGATGAAAAATCAATTGCAGACATAAAAATTTATGCAAATAAAGTTCCTGTTCCAAGTTTATACAGAGCATTTGCACCAAATGATGTGAAAAGAAGTATTAATATTAATAAAGGTAATGTATCTTTAAATGCAAAAATTAACGGAAAACTAAAAGAACTTATTTGTGACGCAAAAGTAAATCTTGAAGGCTTTATAATGAGTGATAAATCAAATTCCTTCAGAGTTATTAATGATGATTTAGAAATAAAATTAAATTCTGATACAAATAAGAGTTTAAATACAATAGAAATCTTAAATAAAGGTTTAACAGTTCTTCTGCCTCAAACAAATTCAACAATAAAAGATAATGTTTTGAAAATTAATATTGACGGAACAAGATTAAGATTAAATCCAACGGATGTGTTGTTGAATAATACTTCAAAAATTACATTTGAAGGGGTAATTGATTCAGATAAAAAAGAACCTGTTTTCAATATTAAAGGTAACGGAAATTTAATTGCAACAGACTTGAAAAAATATGCAGGTACGCAAGCAGCACAATTCATTGACGCAAAGGGTCAAATTCCTTTAGATTTGACAATTGAAGGTGATACAAAACGTCAAAATATGGTTTTGAGATTGCTTGCATCTGCTGAAAATTACATAACACCCGTAACATTAAAACAAACTTACGGAAAAAACACTGTATTACAAGCAAAAGTTGATTTTAAAGGTGATAGATTAAAAATAAAAGATACAGGTTTATATAATATTTCATACACAACAGATGAAGACGGCAACAAAGTTGAACAACTCGATGAAGTTGCAGGTATAAACGGAACTATTACTAATTTGAACAGTACACCTTTTATAAATGTTATAAGAATTAAAATTCCAAACGAATTAAGCGGAACTATACATGGATTTAGGAATGCAGGCTTTAATCTTAACGGAAAAATGCTTGTGTTTGGTAATTCTGCTTCGCCAAGAATGCGTGGTAAGTTTAATTTAAAGAACTTATATATAAAAGATTTGCTTACAACAATGGATAATCTTGCACTTGATTTTAGAGGCAAAACTTTGAATGTGAATGCTCGAAATTTATTGTTAAACGGTTCTGATATTTCTGCACAAACAGATATCTCATTAGAACCTTCAAATATTTTACACATTAATAATTTAAGAGTAAATTCGAATAAGATTGATTTAGATAAGATGATGATGGTTGCAACTGCTGCATCAAGAATTGTTCCTCAAGGTAATACACCTGCCGCTGCACCGACTGATATACCTGTTGCGTTAAGGAATAGTTTTATAAATTTGCGTCATATCAAAACAGGCAATATAAATTTACGTAATACAACGGCTGATATTTCTTTATTAAGAAACAATTTGTACATTGATAACTTAAGAACAAGAGCATTTGACGGTAATATGCACGGTAAAATTGCGATGAACCTGTTAAGTAATATGTTAAAAATTGATGTGGCAGGTGACAATGTAAATACAGAAAAATTATTTAAAGATACTGCCAATATTAAAGATGCATTAACAGGTAAAATGTCATTTAACAGTGATTTGTTAATAAATGCAGGTACAACTGATTATAATGAGCAAATGAAATCTTTACTTGGAAAAGTTGAATTTTTGGTTAAAGACGGTCAGTTTGGACCTTTTGGTAAATTAGAAAATATGATTTTGGCAGAAAATATTAGAGAATCACAATTTTTCCAAACTGCATTGGGTGGTGTTTTAAATGGCTTAACGTCAATTGATACAACTCACTACAAAGAATTAAAAGGCTCAATATCATTTAAAGACGGTATAACAACTCTTGCTCCTATAACTTCTGACGGAAATGTTTTAACACTTTATATTGCAGGTGATTTTGATTTGTTAAAAAATACTGCCGATATGAAAGTTAGAGCAAGATTGGCATCTATGGTATCAAATGTTTTAGGCCCTATTGCAAACGTAAATCCCGTAAATTTGGTGAAAGTAACTCCGGGATTAAATGTTGCTTCTGCAAAATTATTTACTTTATTTACTCAACCTGTAACTCAGGAAGAACTTGATGCAATACCTGCATTTGATACAAAAACGGATAATTTAAATGCTACAAAATTCCAAATTATAGTAAGAGGTGATGTTAATAAGCCTATGTCATTGGTAAAATCTTTTAAATGGCTTGCTTTACAATCTCAAATTGATAAGGCAGAAAATTTTGTAGCAACGCTTCCTGAACCGGATTCTCTCGACGCAACTGTTGAAGATATGGAAGAAAAACAAATAGAAGAAGCAAAAACAACGTCAAAAATAAAAAATATTTTCTTTAAAAAAGACAAAAAACAGGAAGAAGAAAAAATCCAAGAAACTAAGAAATTAATAGAACAAATGGAAAAATCTCAAGATACTAAAATTGAAGATTTATAGACACAAAAAGAGTGAACTTATTTAAAGTTCACTCTTTTTAATATATTTGCTATTTACAACTCAATTTAGTCCAACTTAGCTGCGAAGGGCATTTTAAATAATCCATATTACCGCTTGTCATTATCCAACCGGTACAATCTACACCTTTAGTAAAACAACTTGAGGACAATTTATCTTTTCCCCAATGTTGTTCTTGTTCCATACCCATAGGATATATTCCGTCTTTTGCAAATGCAAATCTAAATAAATCTTTTCCCCAAACATGTGGTCCCTTGTTTGGTCCGTCTATATCAACTGCAAATACTCCACAAACATTATTTGTTGGTTCATTGCCTGATGCTTTAAAATCTCCGCAGTTGTTTCTATATATACCCCATGTTACTGAAATATCGTTAGATAAAAGCATTTTATAGGTGTTTTGATTGTTATAATTAACATCATTTGAATTGTTTAAATATTTTGCAGTTCCGGCTGTAAAACAGCCTGATACTGCACCGTCACAAATTTTTCGAACTTTTAAAAATTCTCCCATTCTTTGACCTGTTATTCTAGTCATAAGAGTAGAATTATCTGTTCCGTTATACCAACTTACGACAGGCCCGTATTTTATAACAGCTTGTCCGTGTGCATTGTTTAGCTCTGCATAAAGTTTTTGTAATTTTGCGACGGTTTCTTTATTATTCGTAGAGTTATTTAAGTTTGGCAATGTTAATGATGCAATAACTCCGATTATGCCTATAACAACAAGAATTTCTGCCAATGTAAATGCTTTCCGTACCAATGGTGTTTGTTGCATATATATTTTACCTTTCATCGTTCTGCTTATATTGTATTAATTCCCATAATCAAATATTAACAAACAATTTTACTTTAATCAATGTAAATTATTTACATAAGATTAAAATAATACTAATAGTTTACATTCAATGTATTAGAAAAAAATCCTCCTCAATTTTTCGGTGTATTTTTCAAAATCCATGTGCCGCATGAATTTTGACCGTTTGTTAATCTTTTGGTCTACATCGGTTTATAAATCTAAAAACGCTCTATTTTAAATCTTTTTGTTGATGTAACATCCTCCAAAAAGATGTAGTATGAACAGTGTAGAAAACGAAAAAAAATATAGGGACATAAAAAAGATTTGGGGGAACAAATGAGACAATTCAAAAAACAAGCAAGAGTAATTTTAATTGATGACAATTACGATCATCTTGCAGGGGTAAGAGAACTTTTAAGTATGGAAAGATCTTTTGATGTTGTTGCGGCAACAACAAGTGCAAATCAAGGTATTAATCTTGTTAAAAAGCATAAACCCGATGTTGTTTTGATGGATATGAACATGCCAGAAATGAACGGCTTACAAGCAATTCAAGAAATTGAAGAATTAGGATTAGATACAAAAATTTTAGCATTAAGTGCTTATGATGATGCGGATTTGATTTTTAGAGCAATGAAATTAGGTGCAAAGGGATATGTGTTAAAAACAATGGCAGCTCCTCAATTAATAGGTGCAATTGAAGAAGTAGCTAACGGTAAAGTTTATATGCCTCCAATTTTAACTGCTCGTTTCTTCGATTATTTCCAAAAATCTTTCAAAGAAGAAAAAATTGCTCAACAAAAAGCACAAGATTCAAATTATTTATCAGATTTAACTCCAAGAGAAGAAGAAGTTTTAGACTTATTAACTCAAGGTATTACATACAAAGGTGTTGCTCAACAATTGTTTATTTCAGAAACAACTGTAAAAACTCACGTGAACAATATTTTCCAAAAATTGCAAGTAAGCGACAGAACACAAGCTGTTTTATATGCAATAAATAACGGGTTTTTAAACAGAAAAAAATTAAAAAAAATGATGAATAAAGAATAGGAGTATTTATGAATATA
>DFEL01000052.1 GCA_002369055.1 Cyanobacteria bacterium UBA3803 | reverse complement strand
GCTAATTAATATTTCTTAACAAATACCCATAATGCAATAACCATAATGGTTTTACATAGCGTTAAGAAATATTCAATATTTTTATACAGAAAATAATATGTTTCCTTATTTATATTAAGTATTTTTTTATTTAAAAATTGCCTTTGTAATATTCATGCTTGTTTTGACCTATTTCCATTCGTTAATTTTATTTAAACTCAACCAAAAGCAAACTCCGGTTCTACCCAATGTGCTGATTAGATAAATTTGAACGGTAATACGGATTATTTAAAGTGTACAGGTTTAAAATTTGGTGAAAAAACGACTTGCAAATAACATGTTGTTATTCTACAATAGCGACTATGAGAATACATAATACATATACAGACAAAGTTGAAGAATTTAAGCCGATAGAAGACAATAAAGTCAGAATGTACGTGTGTGGGCCTACTGTTTATGACTACGCCCATTTAGGACATGCCAGATGCTATATTACTTGGGATGTTTTATACAGATATTTAAAATTCAAAGGTTACGACGTTACATATTGCCGTAACGTTACCGATGTTGATGATAAAATCCTTAAAAAAGCAGAAAATGAAGGTAAAACTCCTGAAGAAGTTTCTACATACTGGTACAAATCTTTTACTAAAAGTATGGAAGCCTTAAATAACTTAAAACCTGACATTGAGCCTTTTGCCACAAAAACACTGGGTGAAATGATTTCAATAGTAAAAGATTTAATCAAAAACGGCTACGCTTATGAGGCTGGCGGAGATGTTTATTTCAGGGTTAAAAATTTCAAAAATTACGGTATGCTTTCAAAACAACCTATAGACCAACTTGAAAGTGGTGCAAGGGTTGAAGTCGGAGATTTAAAAGAAGATCCGCTTGATTTTGCACTTTGGAAAAAAGATGAAAAATTCGGATATAACTCTCCTTGGGGTGTCGGCAGACCCGGTTGGCATATTGAATGTTCCGCAATGAGCAGAAAACATTTAGGTAAAACCATTGATATTCACGCAGGCGGTGCAGATTTAATATTCCCGCACCACGAAAACGAAATTGCTCAATCAGAATGTGCAAACGGCTGTAAATTCGTAAATTACTGGATGCACAATGGATTTGTAACTATTAACAAAGAAAAAATGTCAAAATCTTTGGGTAATTTTTTAACTATTGATAAAGTTCTTGAAAAGTATGATTCAAATACAATAAGATTATTTATTTTAACAAATCATTACAGAATGCCTGTTGAATTTTCTGAAGAATCATTAAATTCGGCACAAGCAGGTGCAAAACGAATGTTGAATGCAAAAGCAACACCTATTGATGAAACTCTTGATATTACTCAAACTCAAGAATATAAACAATTTGTTGATGCTATGGATGATGATTTAAATACATCTAAAGCACTTGCTGTATTGTTTGATTTGGTTAATAAAGCAAATAAAGATGAAGTTGGTGCTTATACTTTACTTGTAAAATTGGGTGAAGTTTTAGGATTTAATTTTACAAAAACAGAATTATCGGAAGATGAATTAAAAGAAAAAATAAGTGTCGTAAGCGAGGATTTGGGATTAAAACTTAATTCAATGGAAGAATTAATAGAACTAAGACAAAAATCACGTGCGGAAAAGAACTGGGATATGGCAGATAAAATTCGTATGGCACTTGATAAAGTCGGAATCATATTGAAAGATTCAAAGGACGGAACTACTTGGGAATTAAAACATTAAAAAATATATTTTTAGGATTTGTAATTGTTTTGTTAATATTTACAAGTCCTAAAATTTTTGCACAAGATTCAAAACAAACTGCAAATAAGTTAGTAAGAGTTGCTATTGGCAATCAAAATTTTCAAACCTATAATTACCAAAAAATAACTGTTTTTGGTACGTCTGATGTTCAAATTTTTGATAAATTAACAAAATCGTTAATTGCGGAAATTCCTGCGGATACAATGATTGAAATTTCAATAACAGATAATTGTTTTCAGATTAAAAGATTAAAAGATGAACTTATTAATGATGTAACAGAAACACAAAGTGATGTTATAAAAACAAAAAATGATTTTGTAATAGAATGCAAAGAAGGCTTACTTGGTATAAAAGACCTTACACGTAAAAGTAAACAAGCATTATATCACAGTAATTTTGAAATTATCAAAAAACCAAAAACTGACAATCTATTTTATATTGTCAATGTTCTTGACATTCAGGATTATTTAAAAGGTGTTGTACCAAACGAAATGCCAACGAGTTTTGGACTGGAAGCACTAAAAGCACAGGCAGTTGCTGCAAGAAATTATGTTTTAAGCCCCCGCACAAGACTTGTAAATGAATATGATGTTGTTGATTCTGTTGCAAGTCAGGTATATTTTGGAGCAAACACCGAAGAAGCAATTTCAAACAAAGCCGTAAATGAAACTGACGGAATAGTTGCTATTTACAATTGGGAATTAATTTTGGCACAATATAGTTCAACTGCAGGAGGATATACGGAAAGTTTTGCAAATGCTTTTTCTGATACAAGCAACAAAAAATTCCCTTCACAGCATAAACCTTATTTGGTAGCAAAAGCGGACATGATATCTCAAATGCCTTTAAAAACTGAAGAAGAAGTAAGAAATTTTTATAAAACGAAGCCTGATTCTTATGATATTCGTTCTCCATATTATCGCTGGCAAAAAAATTGGACAAAGCAAGAATTAGATGAAGTTTTAACAAGAACGCTTAAAGAACAATCAAAAACAGGTTTTGTATATCCAAAATTTGATAGTGAAGAAAATATAGAATTATTAGATTTAAGACCTAAACGCAGAGGTGAATCAGGTAAACTTATTGACCTTGATATAGTTACTGATAAAGGTACTTATACTGTTCAAAAGGAATTGGTTATAAGAAGAATTTTCCAAAAAAATAATATTTCACTTCCAAGTGCAAATGTAGTATTTGAATTTGTAGTTGATGAAAATAATCAAATAGTTGAAATAAATGCTTATGGCGGTGGTTTTGGACACGGTGTAGGAATGAGCCAATATGGTGCAGGATTTATGGGCAAAGAATTAAAAATGCCTTTTGACAAAATATTAAAACATTATTACACTGATATATCTCTTGGAACAGAACCGGTAATTTTATCCGCATACAATACTCAACAACAGGTAACTCAAAATTTTTATTTAGAACATAAGGCTGCAAATTTGGTTGTAGATAATCGTTTCAGACTTTCAAAATTAAAAATTATTGTAAACGGCAGAGAAATGGAACTTCCTTTGGTACAAGATTTATTTGCACTAAAAGGCCCTATGAAAATAGATATTTCGGAGGTTATTAAAAAAGGTGAAAATACCATAACTTTTTGTTATCCTTTAGAAGAAGGTTCAATGAAAGCCGTAAGATTATATGTAGAGGCAGTAAATCCAAATGCAGACAAATTCGGATTCTGAAAATAAAACAACAAGTATATTGAAAGCCGCATGGTTAATTGCGGTCGTTACTGTTGTAAGCAAATTAGTAGGTTTTTTCAGAGATATTATTGTTGCAAATTACTATGGTGCAACAACCGTTTCTGATGCTTATTTTTATGCATATCAGTTTCCCGCATTAGCAATAACATTGTTAGGCGGAATTGGCGGCCCTTTTCACAGTGCAACAGTTGCCGTATTTACAAAAATAATACCAAATTTAAAAGAAAAACCACCTGAAGTTGCTGAAAAATTATTTAACACCTTTTTAACAACAAGTTTTGTTTTTTTCACTATTTTAACGGTAATTTTATTCCTATTTTCTAATCAGATAATGGGTTTGATAATCTCTGACGGAAGTGCTGAATTAGTAAATCTTGCAGCATTGCATTTAAGAATAATGTGTCCGTCAATGATTATAGGTGGTTTAATAGGTATTTATTACGGTATTTTGATAACTTATAAAGAATTTATGCTTCCAAGTTTATCACCAATTGTTGTAAGTGTTGTAATTATTGGGGCATTACTATTTACAGGCGGTGATAAATCAGGTGTTGTACTTGCAACTGCTACTGTTATTGGTGCTTTATGTCAGTTAATTTTACAAATCCCAAAAGTTAGAATGATTGGTTATAAAATCAGACCTAATTTTGATATAGTAAACAATCCTAACTATAAAAGTATTTTGGAATTATTATTTCCTGCCGTATTAAGTTCCACAATCGGACAAGTTCATATTTATATTGATATGTTTTTTTCATCTTGCCTTGAAGAAGGTGCATGGACTGCAATAGGATTTGCAAACAGAGTCTTTCAATTCCCTGTCGGGATTTTGGTTACTGCATTTTTAGTTCCTTTGTTTCCGCTATTTTCAAGACTTGCAGGCGAAAAAGATTATGACGGAATAAGAACTTACTTTAATAAAGGTGTTGGTGTTTTGTTTTTTGCTGCAATACCTATTATTATTGGTATATTAATTTTAGGTTATGACGGAGTAAAAGTTGTATTTGAAAGAGGAGCCTTTAATGATAATGCTACATTTATGGTAACTCAAGCCTTGTGGTTTTTGTCATTTTCAATCTTACCTTATGTTTTCAGAGATTCTATAACAAGGGTTTATTATTCGTTTAACGATTCTGCAACACCATTTTATGTTGCTTTTTCATCAATTATTTTAAAAGTTTTGTTTAACTACATTTTGGTTAAAAAATTAATGCTCGGAATTGGTGGTATTACATTATCGACTTCACTTGTAACTCTTTTCAATGCAACAGTTTTAGGTATTTTAATAAGCAAAAAAATAAAATTAAATTACAAGGAATTATTTATAAATCTGTTTAAAATGTGCATAGCGGGTGTAATAACGTTTGTAATCTGCTATTTTGCATCAAAATATCTGCATGCACACGAACTTATAAGAATAGCACTAATCGGTATGCTTTGTCTTGCTGTTTATACAGGTTTAAATTTAGCAATGAAAATGGAATACGCAGGTGAACTTGCAAAAAGGGTAATGGAAAAAATTAAGAAATAATGGACACGAAGAAAATAACAGAAATATTGAATAATGATGGTGTAATCGCTTTTGTAACAGATACGGTCTGGGGTATCGGGTGTTTGCCGACTTCAAAAAAAGCCGTTGAAAGAATTTATGAGATAAAACATCGTGATACTAAAAAGCCATTAATCTTAATGTCTGATAGCGACAAATATTTAAGAAAATATGTAAAACCTTTATCTATACTTGCAAACGAACTTATACAAAAACATTTCCCCGGGGCGTTAACTCTTGTTGTAAACAAATCTGATAACACACCTGATTACATTACAAGCGGATTAGAAACAGTCGGTATAAGAGTTCCTAATAACAAGACTTTTGCACAAATTTGTAATTTAACAGACGGGCATGTACTTGCAACCACAAGTGCAAACCTTTCAAACGAGCCTGCTGCACTGACTTACGAAGAAGCGTTAAAATACATAGGTGATAAAGTTGATTTGGTTGTGGAAGATAACTGCGAAAAAGCACAAGGCAGAGCCTCAACCGTTGCAGGAATTTCACCAAAAGGTATAACTATATTCAGACAAGGTGATGTTATATTAGATTAAGCAGCCTTTTTAGTTGGTGGAACATAAGTCAGTGTTGACGGATTAATTTTACCAATTTTTCCGTTTGAAGTTACTGACAAGAATGGTGCTTTGTTTTCAGGGCTAAATGTATCATGACACAAGCCTTTTTGCCACCAAGTACATCCGGAACACAAACTTTCATGTACTTCCGGTGTCATAACCCATTTCATTCTACGCATTATTTCGCTAAATTTATATTTTTTACCTGTTTCAACACCTATTAAAAATTGAACTTTTTTATCAAGTTCGTTTACGGAACTATCTCTGCAAACAGCAGTACCTTTGCCGTCATTAGGACATTTTTTACATAAATCATCTTTGCCGCTTAAAATTAAAATATCTGTATCCGGATTTTCTTTTAATTGCTTTGAAATTTTATCCCAACTGTTCACTTGGGCTTGATTATAATTATATCCTTTATACCCAGGTAGGCATAAAAAATGATGTGGTCTTAATCCTATTGTCATATAAGATGACATTTTATTTTACTTCCTTTTTTCCTTCTTCTGACAATTTATCAATTTCCAATTGCAATAATTCTGTCATTAATTTTTCATATTTTTCAGGATTTTCATCTGCAAATTTTTTCAAATCTGCGAATGTTTGGTTATCCTGTTTATAAATTGCTTCTAATACTTGGCGTGTTCCAGTTACAAAGGCTTTTACATATTCATAACTTCTTGTAGATTTCTTCATTGCCTGATTTACACCGCCTTTTGTCATTGACAGCAATTCATCAACGAAATCATTATCAGGTTTTAAATTTCTAAACACAGCCGATATAATCATACGAGGTAAAATTTGATTTTTAGCCCAATTACCTTGTTTTAATTTTTCTGATGTCATACCACAAGTTGTATCAATAAGAACGTTTCTTCCTTGATTTAATGCAAAATCAAGAGTTGCGTTTCCTGTATCAAATTTTGGTATAAACATATTTGCACTGCCTGTTGCAAATTTTTCTGCAGCACTGATTGCAGCACTTCTTACAAGTTTTTTAACTACTTTTGAATTAAAATCAATTGAATTATCAATATCATTTGTTAATTTATCAGAACCATCAACTGCAACTTTTATACCAAATGTCATAGCAGAATTAATTGCAATTTTTGCCATTCCTGTCGGAGGATTCATCAATGTAGTAAGTATAGCAAGTGCAGAACGGGTAACACCTCTTACCGCTGCCGCACCAATTTCTTGGGAACGACAATATTTATCTACACGATTCTGAATATTATTTTTTGTTCCGTAAGCCTTTTCATAAGCCTTGTCATAATCTGCTTTAATTTGTTCTAATGTTTGACCTTTTGCACATTCTTTTGCTGTTTCTTTTGAAGATTCAACAAGGAAATTTGCAATAAAGCCATAAGCCTTATATTTTTCTTCATTACTTGCTTTTTCAACATCCATACCGCCAGCTGAAAGAACTGATTTTAAAACTTTTTTATCACCTAAAACATCGGCAAGCGAATTTTCCATGTTCTCTAAAATATCTTCCTTTGAAGTTACCTGATCATAACATGGAACACAACCTGTCATTACTGTCGGTAAATATTTTCGCTCAGTAATATCTGATAATTTACCTGATAATTTGTTATAAGTTTTTAAACTATCAGATAATTTACTTTCTATAATTTTTGCAGTTGTATCAGCAGATACTGCAGATGTTAATTGTTCTGATTTTTTCTTATAACGAACAACATTCGCATGATTAAATTCAATATCAAACATTTCTTTAAATGCTTCATTAAACTTATCATTTTTAATTGAATTTTCAAGCGAATTTACTTGTTCTTTATAACTGTCAATATCAGCCTGAACAAGAGTTGCTCTGTTTTTAGAATTCCATAAAACGCTAATACTATCAGCAACTTTACCTGCCCAACCGTCTGATGCAAGTTGACCGTCAAGTGCTGTTTGTGCGTTTTGTGCTGTTTGATTTAGTGCATCTGTAACTTTTTTATACTCTTTTAACCTGTTTGATTTTCCTGTAAAACTAATAGGACATGTAACATTTGATTTGTTTTCTGCATGATTTGAACGCTCAAAAGTATCGGCATTAAGACATTTCATTGCATATCTATAACCGCTGAAATTGTTTTGAGTTGTTTTAGCAGGTTTAATTATATTATTTAAACCTATTAAATTAATCACAGCATTTCCTTGTTTTACACTAATCTAATTAGATAAAGACTCATAAAACAAAAATATTGTCATGATTTTTGTATTTGTAAATCAAATGTAACAAAAAAAGACCTCGATTAAATCGAGGTCTTTTTATTTTTAAAATGATTAATTATTTGTTATAAACAACTGTCATTTCATCGCCAGGATTCAATGCTGAATCTTGAGTTGAGCTTGGTAAAATTAAGTATCTAACTTCATCACCAAATTCATAAAGAACACCAAATGTTCCGCTTACTGCTAATTTAGCAATATCATATACATAGTAACCAACTGTTAAGAATGATTTACCAAAACTTCTTAAACCTGCCATTGGTTGTAAAGACAATGTATTAGCAAAAACGTTAGAGTAGTTATCTGCAAGTCTTTCATAATCATTTGCTGTTTCTACTGCTGCTGCTGCTGCTGATCTGCCTGCAACTGCACCAACTCTGCCTGCTGCTGAGAAAGGTGCTGCAAAGAATCTTGCTACAACATTTGTTGTTTTTTCTTCTGTTACACTAGCGTTTGCAACGTTTACAGGGAAGTCAACAACGCAATCACCATTTTTGATTTGAACAAATCTGATTTTGATATAACCAGGATTTTTAACACCAGGTCTGCTAACTTGTACAACTTCACCTTTTAATTTTGAACCTGCTGCAAATGCTGTACCTGCAACAGTTGCATCTTCTGTTGTTACTGCATAGAATGTGTCACCAATGTTAGCGTGTCTTGCATCAACTCTTTCTGTCATTTTAACTTTTACAGAACCGCAAGCACAAGCCTTAGCAACATATTTTACATTGTAGTATTTATTAACACTTAATGCTGATACTAAGTATGCAACTTGTTCAGTTGTTAAATATTTTTCAGAAGCAACTTTTTCAGGGTTTGGAACTGAATCTAAGATACCTGAATTAACAACTTCTTTTGCAGGGTTTGTAGCCCAGTTAGGAATTTCTTGCATTGTTTTACCTTTAAATGCAGGAATTTCACCGGCATTAACAGGAGCATCCATTAATTGTGCCAATACTGCAAATACTTCTGCTTTTGTAATTTTTTGGTCAGGACGGAATGTTTGGTCTTCTTTGTAACCAATCATAACGTTTGCACCTAAAGCTTCTTCAATCCATTTGTAAGCCCAGTGAGATTTATTCATATCTTTGTATTGATATTTAGGAGTTGAATAAGGGATTCCTAAACCTTCAACCAAAGCAACTGCCATTTCTGAACGAAGAACAGGTGTATGTGGATTAAATAAATCTTTTGCATTTGCTTTCAATACAGATAAAATATCTTGAGCAGATGATTCGATAAGAACATTTGCTTTTTCTTTTACTGTCAAAGCATTTGCTGCTTTTAACATTTTGTCACCAATCAGGTAATATCCTTCACCTTGTTGAGATTGAACTGATGAACCAAACATTGTTGGGTGAGCATACGCTTGAACTTTTGTAACGTCTGCTGCAAATGCACTTGAAGCAACCATTAATGCTGCTGCTGTTGCAACTACTGTGTTAAGTACTTTCATTTTTTTCTCCTTTTTTTAATATAAAATCTTTTTTATACTTACAGCTTTACAAGATAAAGTGTATAAAAAAAAAATAAAAATAACAAGTTTTATTAATTAATGTTAATTTAAAATATGCAAAATAATATCGCTAAACCTCTCGTTTTAAAACGAATTGAAGTACTAATATTGCAAACAAAATTATTACTGAACCTATAATAAAGTTTACAATATCAATTTTTTCATGAAATATTATTATTGCAAAAATTACTCCTAATGGTATTTTTAAATTGTTCATAATGGCAAGAGTTGAGTATTTAACTTTTTCTGCACCTTTATTCCATAGCCAAAATCCAATACCTGTCGGAATAATAGCCAAATATAATATTGAAAAAATTTGTCCTTTTGTTAAAACGATATTTGTAAAATCAACTGCAAGTAAACTAAACGGCAAAACAAATAAAAAAGCACCTAAATATGCACTTGACATTAAGTTTACATCATTATCGCCAACAAATTTTTTCCACAAGACCTGACCAAGTGCAAAACTGCAATTACAGCTTTCCATTAACAAAATACCCTTAACAATCATATTAAAAGTCATATTATTCCAAACTATAATTCCTGCACCTATTACTGACATCAGAATACAAAATATATAAACAGGTTTAAATTTTTCTCCAAAAATACTTGACCAAATAGCAACAAAGACAGGAGTTGTAGTTGTTAAAATCGCAATTTCATTACCTTGCAAAAATTTAAAAGCCTTAATAAACAACAAATACATTAAACCAAATTGTACCATACCTACAAAAAACGCTATTAAATGCTTTTTAATCCGTAATTTTTTTAAAAAAGGTAAAAAAATTAAAAATGCAATTAAAAGTCTGCAAAATACCACAAATTCACTGGGTAAAACGCTTAATTGTTCTTTTATAAGCCCAAACGACAAAGAAAAACAAATTGTTGCAATTATTAAGTATAACATACTCTTGATATAACATAAAATGTCTGAATTTGTAAAATCGTGCTTTACATGAGTTTATATTTAATGTACGATTTATTTAAGGAGTCTGTATGGAAGAACTAAAATATAAAAGAATTTTGCTAAAAATAAGCGGTGAAGCATTGTTAGGAGAGCAACAATTCGGTATTGATTATAAACCGGTTGAATTTATAGCACAAGAAATAAAACAAATTCACGATATGGGTGTAGAAGTTGCCGTAGTAGTTGGTGGCGGAAATATTTTCAGAGGAATGAAGAACAGTGCAAGATTAGGCATGGACAGAGCCTCAGGAGATTATCTCGGAATGCTTGCAACTGTAATGAACGCAATAGCACTTCAATCTGCACTTAAAAAAATTGATGTATCTTGCAGAGTTCAAACAGCAATTGATATGAATCAGATAGCAGAACCTTACAGAAGATTTAAAGCAATAAGACATCTTGAAAAAAACAGAGTCGTTATATTTGCCGCAGGAACAGGAAATCCATTCTTTACAACGGATACGGCAAGTGCATTAAGAGCATCTGAAATTGATGCACAGATTATGCTTATGGCAAAAAATGGTGTTGACGGTGTTTACACAGACGACCCTAATGTAAACAAAGATGCAAAAAAACTTGAAAATATAGATTATGACGAAATTATAAAACACGATTTGAAAGTTATGGACAGATCAGCTTGTGATTTGTGTCAACAAAATAATATTCCTATAATAGTTTTTGATTTCAAAGCAAAAGACGCTATCAAAAAAATTATTTTGGGAGAAAAAATCGGAACATACGTAGGCAGACAATAAGCAATTTAAGAAAGAGGTTAAAAATGTCAGAAGCTTTAGATGCAATGTTTAAAAACGGTACAGACAAAATGGAAAAAGCAATCAGCCAACTACACAGAGAGTTTTCTACTGTAAGAACAGGTCGTGCAAATCCTGTTATGCTTGATAAAGTTATGGTTGATTACTACGGAGCACCAACTCAATTAAAACAAATGGCTCAAATTACCGTTCAAGAAGGTACTACTCTTGCTATAGCACCATTTGATAAAACTATTTTAAAAGAAATTGAAAAAGCATTAATTAAGGCAGAACTTGGTGTTTCACCTAACAATGACGGAACAACAATCAGATTAAACTTTCCACCTTTAACAGAAGAAAAAAGAAAAGAAATTACAAAAGATGTTAAAAAATACGGTGAAGATGCAAAAGTTGCAGTGAGAAACGTTAGACGTGATATGACAGATGAATTGAAGAAAATTGAAAAATCTGAAAATTTACCTGAAGATGTTGTAAAAGACAATCAAGACAAAATACAAAAATTAACTGACAAATATACAGGCATAGTAGACAAAGAAGTTTCTGAAAAAGAAAAAGAGGTTATGACTGTATAATGAATAAATGCCCAAAATCAATACTAAGAATAATTACGGGAACCATAATTGGTCTTATAGCTCTTGGCTGTATGATTTTTGGCGGATTACCTTTGTTGTTTTTAATATCAATAATTGTATATTTATGCTCAAAAGAATATGTTGACATTTTAAAACACAAAGGATTTTATCCGAGCATGAAAGTAATATTATTTGCAGATGCGGTTTTTGCAATAATAGCATACTTTAATAAATTTAACTTAGTGCCTGTTGCATTTACAATAGGCACTATTAGTGCTTTTATGTGGGTTTTATTTAGAGGCAGACAACCATATATTGCAAATGCAGCAACAACAATTTTAGGCTTTGTATATAGCGGCTGGTTTCCGTTACATTTATTATTCTTAAGAGATATTGGCTCTTCTAATCAAACATTTATGCAGTTATTATTAAAAACGGACAATGTATTTAATGATGGTCTTGGATACGTGTTATTTATGTTTTTCCTTGTAATTTTAACTGATGTGGGCTGTTATTATTTTGGAAGCAATTTAGGCAAACATAAACTTGCACCGGTTATAAGTCCTAATAAAACAATTGAAGGTTCTTTAGGTGGGGCATTATGTGCTGTTATTGGCGGTTTTGTTATTGCTTATATAATTAAATTATCTTGGTATCACGCATTATTTGCAGGATTATTGGTTACTGTTTGTGCACAAATTGGGGATTTATGTGAATCTTTAATAAAGCGTGATGCGGGCGTAAAGGATTCAGGCGATTTACTTCCCGGTCATGGCGGATTTTTAGACAGAACCGACAGTTATATCTTTACAATTCCTGTAATGTATTATTACTTTGCATTTTTTGTACATGGTAATCTGGTTGAAACAGTTATTAATTTCGTTAAAGGATTGTTTTAGTGCAAAAAGAATTGGAAAATATATTTAAAATAGATATAACAGACGAAATTCTGTATAAAAAAGCATTAACACATCCTTCTTACACAAAAGAAAATAATATATCTTCACTGGAAAATTATGAACGTTTAGAATTTTTTGGTGATTCGGTATTAAAACTTGCAGTTTCTGAAAGTTTGATAAAAAAATATCCTCAATCAAGTGAAGGTGATTTGTCAAAAATCCGTTCAATAGTTGTTTCTGATGCTACTCTGGCAAAAGTAGCGGAACAAATAGGACTTGTTGATTTAATTATAATAGGCGAGCACGCTGAAAAAACAGGTGAAAGAAATTGTACTTCAATTAGAGCATGTGTTTTTGAGGCATTATTAGGTGCTTTTTACTTAGACAACAAAAAAGAAGAAATATTTACATTTTTATCGGAAGTTCTTGAACCTTATATAGATGAAGTGAAAAATAATCTTGCAAAATATAATTCAAAAGAAATTTTGCAAGAATATACTCAAGGTAAAACAAAAGAGCTTCCAAAATATACTTTGCTTGAAGAATTAGGGCCGAAACATTCGCCAACATTTAGAGTGCAGGTGATGTATCAAAACAGAATTTTGGCAACAGCAACAGGTAAAAGTAAAAAAGATGCGGAACAAAAATGTGCATACGAAGCATGTATAAAATTAGGAGTAATAAATGAATAATATTATCGTTTCACCTTCAATATTATCAGCAGATTTTGCTAATTTGGAAAGAGATATCAAACTTGTAGAAGATAACGGAGCAGACTGGATTCACGTTGACGTAATGGACGGACACTTTGTACCAAACATTACGATAGGTATTCCTGTTGTTAAATCTTTAAAAAGATTTGCCAAAAAGCTTCTTGACGTTCATTTAATGATTGAAAATCCTGAAAAATATATTGAAGACTTTGCAAGTGCGGGTGCTGACATAATTACATTTCACTATGAAGCAGTAAAAGAAGAAAATATTGAAGAAATTTGCAAAAAAATTAAATCACTTGGCTGTAAAGCAGGTATTTCAATAAAACCAAAAACAAATCAAAATGTATTAATTCCATATTTGCAGTTTGTTGATATGGTACTTGTAATGACAGTAGAACCCGGATTTGGCGGACAAGAATTTATGCACTACTGTGCACAAAAAATTCCAACAATACGACAAAATGGAAAAGAAGATTTAATTATTCAAGTTGACGGCGGAATAAATGATGTAACTTCAAAAATTTGTGTAGCTTTGGGTGCAAATTCACTTGTTGCAGGAAGTTACATATATAAAAATAAAGATGTGAAAAAAGCAATAGAATCTTTAAGAGCATAATATGACGGATAAAGGGCAAATTTATAAAATACACTCTGATTTTTACTATGTAAACTCCAACAATGATAATTTCGAATGTAAATTACGTGAGGTTTTAAAAAAGCAAAAACAAAAAATTGTTGTCGGAGATTACGTAGAGTTTGAAAATGGTGCAATAGAAAAAGTTTTGCCAAAAGAGAATTATATTCCACGTCCGAATGTTGCAAATATTGACCAAATTGTAGTAGTTTCCGCAGTAAAAGAACCTGAACTTGATTTTAAACAACTTAATCGCTACATTTGTTTTGCAAAATATTATAATATTCCGACAAAATTATGTTTTAATAAAAGTGATTTATCTCTTGATGACACAACAATTGAAAAGGTTTTTCAAATTTATGAACCACTTGGATATGACATAGTATTTACATCTGCAAAAGAAAATGACGGTATAGAAGAATTTAAAGAAATATTAGAAAATAAAATCTCTGTTTTATGCGGAAATTCAGGGGTAGGTAAATCCAGTCTTATAAATGCAATCAATCCTAAGTTTAATTTAAGGACAAAATCCGTAAGCGAAAAAACTGAACGTGGAACACATACAACAAGACACTGCGAAATTGTAAAACTTACAGAAAATACAAAAATCGTTGATACACCCGGATTTAGTAATTTAAGATTTGATTTTTTAATGCCTGCTGAAGTTGGAGATTTATTTGACGAAATTGCAAAATATAAAGGATGCTGCAAATTTGCTGATTGTTTGCATAATACGGAAATAGGTTGTGCCGTTCTTGAAAATATGGATGAAATTGATATAAGCAGATACGAAAGTTATTTGGCTTTTGTTGAAGAAGCAAAAGAATACAAAGAACGTGTTAAATATTCAGGTACAAAGCGAGAACGGGAATCAAATTTTAAACACACAAACGACAAAATTTCTGTTAAAATAAGTTCAAAGAAACGTGAAAGTGCAAGAAATACAACAAAACAAAATATTCATAAAAAATTTAATGAGGAATAAAAATGAAAGAATTAATAGAAAAAATTGAAAAATATTTGGACGAATATTTACCTGTAAGTTATCCTGAAGAAATTTTTGAATCAATGAGATACAGCGTTCTTGCAGGCGGAAAAAGACTTCGACCAATAATGTGTTTGGAAGCATGCAAAATTTTTGGTGGTGATGTAGAAAAAGCAATGCCAACAGCATGTGCATTTGAAATGTTGCATACGCAAAGCCTTATTCACGATGACCTGCCTTGTATGGATAATGATACATACAGACGTGGCAAGCTGACTAATCATAAAAAATTTTCAGAATCAACAGCAGTTCTTACAGGTGATGCATTAATAAGTTATGGAACTCAATTAATCATTGAAAAATCAGAACTTCCTGCTGAAACAATTATAAAAGTTTTAAAAGAACACGCAATTGTAGCAGGTGCTTACGGAATTATTGCAGGTCAAGTTGTTGATATAGCAATGGAAGGTAAACCTTACGATGAAAAAATTTTAGAATACATACACACACATAAAACTGCTGACTTGTTTAAAGCTGTTTTAAAAGCAGGTGCAATAATTGCCAATGCCAATGAAGAACAATTAAAATCAATGGATGATTTTGGACAAAAACTGGGATTTGCATTTCAAATTTGTGATGACATTTTAGACGAAATATCAACATTTGCAGAAATGGGAAAAACATTAGGTAAAGATAAAAAATCAGGAAAACTCACATATACGGCTCTTTTTGGCATAGAAAAGGCAAATTGTAAAGTTAATTGCCTTTTGGATGAGGCTTGTGATATACTTGAAAAACAAAAAATTAATTCAAAAATATTTGATTCTATTATAAATTCAATAAGAGAAAAGGTAAAATAAACACATGGGAAAATTATCTGCACTTTTGGTTAATACAGGTCTTGAAGCACTTTTAGCAGGATGTTTGGCTGCAATAGTTGCTCAAATTTTAAAATTTATTTTTTATACAATAATAAAAAGAAAAATAGATTTTAGAGTATTTACAACGACAGGCGGAATGCCAAGTTCTCATTCTGCCGGAGTTGTAGCCTTATCAACCGCAATAGGTATTCAATCCGGATTTATGTCGCAATTATTTGCAGTTGCAATGGGCTTTTCGTTTGTTGTAATGTACGATGCAGCAGGTATCAGACGTGCTTCCGGAAAAATGGCAGTATGCTTGAATAAAATTATGGATGATTTTTATAAACACGATATTAATGCTGCGGGTACAAAATTAAAAGAACTGTTGGGACATACGCCGATAGAAGTATTCTGTGGTGCTATTTTAGGTGTTTTATTTGCATTTTACTTCCATTATATAGTTCTTTTATAGGGTTAAATTTATGAAGTTAAAAAGTTTTACTTTAGCGGAAATGTTGGTTGTAATGACTATTGTTGCCGTACTTGCCATGCTTACTATTCCGACTGTCGTTACAACAAATCGTGATAAAGCATATTCGGATATGCTTGAAAAAACATATCAAAAAATAGAAAACACACTTATTATAACTAAAATTTTAGACTTGGATGTAGGCGGTTTAGAATATGCATCTATTGATAAATCAATGAATGCGGAACAATTTTATAAATTGTTAAATTCAACATTAAAAACAATTAAAGACTGTAACTTAAATGAAGACGGTTGTTTTGAAACAAATGAATTAAAAGGTTATAAATTAAGATTAATAAGTGGAGCAGGAATACTTGTAAATGATGATTTTAGAGGTGAAGTTGATTCCGTTGACAGAAACAACCGCATAACAGGTGCAACATATATTGATATAGACGGAATAAACGGCCCTAACAAACCTGGTATTGACCAATTTGGATTTTACACCACACAAAAAGGTTTAATACCAATGGGTGGCCCTCAAGATAAAATTATTCCTTTTGAAAAATGCTTGAATGAAGGTGGATTTGCATGCACAGCATGGATTTTGGTTAATAAAAATATGGATTACAAAAAATGCCCTAAAGTAATTAATTGGGAAACTAAAACAAGTTGTGAATAAAAATATATTTACATTTTTTGAAAAAAAAAATGTTTATGTTATTATTTTCACATAGATAAAAAAAGGAGAATTTATGATTTCTGTAAACGATTTAAAAACAGGCTTAACACTACAACTGGACAGCGGCTCATTATGGTCGGTAGTTGAATTTTTACACGTAAAACCGGGTAAAGGTGCCGCATTTGTAAGAACAAAACTTAAAAATGTTGAAACAGGTCAAGTAGTTGAAAGAACATTCAGAGCCGGTGAAAAAGTTGCAAAAGCTATGTTAGATCGTCGTGATATGCAATATTTATATAAAGAAGGTGACGGATACGTAATGATGGATTTGGAAACATACGAACAAATTACAGTATCTGCTGATATGATTGGCGATGGTTTAAAATATTTAAAAGAAAATATGAATGTATCAGTATTAACCCACGAAGGTTCAGTAATCGGTGTAGATTTACCTGCACACGTAGAATTAGAAGTTGTTAATACTCCGCCAGCAGAAAAGGGCAATACTTCACAAGGTGGTACAAAACCTGCGGAAACAGAAACAGGTGCTATTGTTAATGTACCGTTCTTCGTTGTAAACGGTGACAGAATAAGAATTGACACCAGAACTAATGAATACCTTGACAGATGCTAGTACAGTATCTTAAAAATAAAGGAAAATTATATGAAATTTGATTTAAAATATCTTGAAAAATTGGCTAAATTGATGCAAGATTCAGAACTTACAGAAATGCAGTTAGAAGATCAAGAACAGTCAATTGTGTTAAAAAGAGAAAAAGAAACAATTACTGCACAACAGGTGTTGCCTGTTGCACAAACACAAGTAATAACACAAGAACAACCTTCTGTTACAGAAGAAAAACCGACAGAACAAAAATCTGAAGAACCAAAAACAAGCAAAGCAATAAAATCGCCAATGGTTGGCACATTCTATAAGGCAGCATCTCCTGATGCTCCTGCATTTGTAGAAGTAGGTTCACTTGTAGCACAAGGTGAAGTTGTTTGTATTATTGAAGCAATGAAATTAATGAACGAAATAGAATCAGACTTCTCAGGTAAAGTTGTTGAAATTTGTGTTGATGACGGTCAACCTGTTGAGTATGGTCAAGTTCTTATGTATATTGAATAATCGGGAAAAAAAATATGTTTAGGAAAGTTCTTGTCGCAAATCGCGGCGAAATTTCGGTTAGAATTATAAGGGCATGCCGTGAATTAGGCATTCCGACTGTTGCTGTTTATTCAGAAGCAGATGCAAATTCTTTACACGTAAGATTGGCAACTGATGCTTATTGTATCGGGCCTGCCGATAGTACAAAAAGTTATTTAAGCATACCTGCAATAATGTCTGTTGCAGAAATTTCAGGTGCAGACGCAATTCATCCCGGTTATGGATTTTTATCGGAACGTGCTGATTTTGCAGAAATATGTGAGCAACACGGAATAAAATTCATAGGACCATCTTCGACATCTATGAAAAAAATGGGTGATAAAGCAAATGCCCGTAAAACAATGATTGATAACGATGTACCCGTAATTCCGGGAACTGAGATAGTTCATGATGTAAAAGAAATTAAAAAATTCGCCAAAAAGGTTGGATATCCCATAATATTGAAGGCAACTGCCGGCGGTGGCGGTAAAGGAATGAGGGTCGTTAGAAATGACGATGAGATTGATACTAATTTCACACTTTGCCGTACAGAAGCGGGTAAAGCTTTTGGAAATCCTGATGTATATTGTGAAAAATATTTGGAAAATCCTCGACATATAGAAGTTCAAATTATCGGCGACCAATACGGAAATTATATCCATTTGGGCGAACGTGATTGTTCTGTTCAAAGACGTCATCAAAAGCTGTTGGAAGAAGCACCTTCTCCTGCAATAGATGAAAGAACACGTAAAAAAATGGGTGAAGCGGCAATTAGAGCAGCAAAAGCCGTTAAATACGAAGGTGTTGGAACTTGCGAATTTTTACTTGATAAAGACGGCAAATGGTACTTTATGGAAATGAATACACGTGTTCAGGTAGAACACTGTGTTACAGAAATGGTTTCAAGAATTGATATCGTCAGAGAACAAATAAGAGTTGCCGCAGGTGAAAAATTAGGTTATAAACAAAGAGATATAAAATTACACGGACATGCAATTGAATGCCGTATCAATGCAGAAAATCCTGACAAAGACTTTATGCCTTGTCCCGGAACTATTGAAGGTTATGTTCAACCGGGTGGATTTGGTGTAAGAGTGGATTCTCATGTTTATCCGGGATACTCAATTCCACCATATTATGATTCTATGATTGGTAAATTAATTTGCTGGGGTGAAAACAGAAATCAAGCAAGAAGAAGAATTTATCAAGCATTAAAAGAGTATGTAGTTATTGGTGTTCCGACAACCATTCCATTCCACCAAGAAATAATTGAAGACGAAGTTTTTGTAAGCGGAAAATTCAACACAAGTTTCTTGGAAGATTTTTATAAACGTACAGGTAAAACATTTGATAAAAAGAAGAAAAAATAACAATAATTTTACAACTTTGCACTAAATAGATTTACGTTTATAATGTTAATATGGCAGATGACCAAGATATACAAGAAATAGAAGAATTACAGGCTATATTGCGTGAAGATTCATCAAATTTTCAGGCAAGACGTCGTTTAGCAATTGTATTGCTTGATAAAGGTTTTAATGAGGAAGCTTTAAAGCAATTTCAATTTTTAATAAGCATTTTTCCACAGGATGCAAGTCTGTATTATAACAAAGGAATTGTATATGAAAAAATGCGTGATCTTCCTCACGCAGAAGAATCATATTTAAAAGCAATTGAATTATCTCCTAACGAAACCGATTTTTATTATAACTTAGGTCTTGTATATATTGACATGCGTGAATTTGACAAGGCTATTGAGCAATTTAAAATAGTACTTGAAACAGATGTTGATGATTCAAACAGTTATTTTAATTTAGGTTTATGCTATGTAAAAAAAGAACAACCTGAAATTGCAAAAGTTTGTTTTTTGAAAGCAGTACAGCTTAACAGTAATGACATTTTTGCACATTTTCATCTTGGATATATATACAGAAATGAAGGTAAAATACCTGAAGCAATTGCAGAATATAAAAAAGTTATCGAACAATCACCAAATTATAGTTGGGCATATTTTAATTTAGGTTCAATAGCGTACTCTCAAGGCGATTTTAATAGTGCTTTAGAATATTTAAAACAAACACTTCAATATAATCCCAGAGATATTGAAGCATATAAAATAGTTGCTCAAATATTGTGTAAATCCGAACGTTACGAAGAAGCACTACACGTAATGCAAACGGCATTACAAGAAATTTCCGATAACGGAGATTTGTATTACGTAATGGCACAAGTGCTAAAACATTTAAAAATGTGGGCAGAATACAAACAATGTATGGAACTTGCAATGCAAAATCACGAAACACTTTCAATGACTCCAAAAGAAGTCGGTATTGAATTACAAAATACTTTACCAAGAGGTATTTAAAACATACTTATTCAAAAACTTAACTTATATATCATTTATCAAATTCAAATATTTTGGATAATTTTACATCTAATGCTCTTGAAATTTTAAATAAAAGCAATGTTGATGGATTACTTTTGCCACCTTCTAATTTACCAACGTATGTAGGGTGGATACCAACTTTTTCAGCAAGTTGTTCTTGAGTAAGTCCCTTTTCTTTTCTGATAATTTTTAGTTGTTTACCTAATCTTATCAAAATCTTTGTGTTCATATTTGACAATATAGACTGAGGTGCTTATTATTAGTATAGACTAATACGCTTATTTTTAATGATAACTATCTATATATAAAGGTTTTATGATTTTTTTGAAATTATTGATTATTTTTATTTTTTGCAATTTTTCAAATGCTTTTGCCGATACTTTTGATTACGGTTATACAAAAGACGGCTTTAAGTATGTAAAACATAAACACAATGAAAGCTCCTATCAACACGCATATTGTTCAGCTCATAACGGAACAGAAGAATATCAAAATTCCGATTTTACACGTGTAGATTGCTTAACCGATGAATATGCTATTGAGTTTGATTTCGCTAATAAATGGGCAGAAAGTATCGGACAAGCCCTACATTATCAACTTATGACGAGCAAGAAAGCAAAGGTTGTTTTAATTTTAGAAAACCCTCAAAAACAAATGATTTATTTTAATAGAGTAAATAAAATCGGTAAAAAATATCAATTTGATGTTGAATACATAACGCCTGATATATTAAAAATTAAACATAACAAATGCAATTACCCTGATTGTAAATGCAATAAGCATAGAATTTAAGAAATTTATAAGTGTATTTCTTACTTTTTTGTGATAAAATTTTTCTAAAAGTGAGGAAGATGAATTATGAAAATGTCAAAATTGTTTGTACAAACATTACGTGAATTTCCTGCTGACGCAGATGTTGTTTCACATAAATTTTTAGCAAGAGCAGGTTACATCAGAAAATTAACAAGCGGATGTTATAACTACTTGCCTTTGATGTGGCGTGTTTTAAAGAAAATTGAAAACATCGTACGTGAAGAAATGGATGCAGCAGGTGCTCAAGAGCTTTTAACTCCGTTTGTTCAACCAAAAGAACTTTGGGAAGAATCAGGTCGTTGGGAAGTTTACGGCAAAGAATTAATGCGTTTACGTGACAGACATGATAGAGAAATGTGCTTAGGGCCGACAGCAGAAGAAGTTATAACTTCAATTGCACGTGACGGTTTAAAATCTTATAAACAACTGCCATGTAATTTATATCAAATTCAAGACAAATTTAGAGATGAAGTTCGCCCGAGATACGGACTTTTAAGAGGTCGTGAATTTATCATGAAAGATGCATATTC
>DFEL01000017.1 GCA_002369055.1 Cyanobacteria bacterium UBA3803 | reverse complement strand
TGAAGAAATAAGTTATTATGCACCTGAATTATCTATGCTTCCGAAACTTGAAACAGGCGAAGAAAACGCTCAAGTATTTTTAACAAAAGTTGACGGTGATGTACAAACGACTAATTTTATTTCTTCTTTGAAAAAAATAAAATAATTTTCGTATTATAATGTAAATGGAAAAAGGAGGAAGAAAAATGTATCAATTATTTATAGAAAAAGAAACATCATTTGCACCTGACTTAGAAGGTGAATACAATGAAATTGACGATGCAAGAGCAGCCGCAAAAAAAGCAAAAGCAGAAGACCCAACAATTTATTACGAAATTAAAGAAACTGACGGGCATGTAAATAATTACGGTGAATTAATTGCAACAGTTGTGGAAAGAGGTTAATTATGTACGAAAAATTTAAAGATTTTCAACTTGCAATTTTAGGTGTATGCCTTGCAATTGGTTTAATATTTGCAGCACTAATTTCAACAACAAATCTTTCAAAAGATAGTATTTCCGTAACAGGTTCAGCCTATGAAATTGTAAAATCCGATTCTGCAAATTGGACATTTTCTATAAAATCAAGAGAAACTACTAAATTACAGGCATATAAAAAAATAAAAGAACAATTACCTGTTGTTGAACAGTATATTTTATCAAAAGGCTTTACAAAAGACCAAATTGAAATAAAACTTGCAAACAGTTATGAAACATATAAATCAAATCCGAACGGTTCGGTTTCAAGTTTAATTGATTATTATACCTATGAACAGCCAATAAAAATTTCATCAAAAGATGTCGAAAAAATAAAAGAAATAGCAACATCTTATCAGGAATTAACAGAAAAAGGTATTAACATTTCAAGTTATGAAGAACCTCAATACCATTACTCAAAACTTGCTGACTTGAAAGTAAAATTGCTTCAACAAGCAACAACAGATGCAAGAAACAGAGCAAAATCAATGTTAAAATCAAATCATAACAGATTAGGAAAAATTCGTTCGGCAAGAATGGGTGTTTTCCAAATTACACCTGTTGATTCAAATGATGTAAGTGATTCCGGTTACAATGACCTTTCTTCAATTGAAAAGAAAGTAACAGCAGTTGCAAACGTAACCTTTGCAATTAAGTAAGAATAAGTTTAATAGTTTAACGGTTGAATGGTTGAAAGGCTGACCTTTCAACCTTTTAACTTATTTTTTCAAATTTCATTTTGTGTTTATGTCGGCTTACACGTGTTTGATTTTGCCAAACATAGTCTTTTATACCTTCTGCAACTGCTTGTGCATATTTTTTTCTGAAATTATCCGTCATTAACAATTCGTTGTCATAAGGGTTGATTACGTAAGCTGTTTCAACAAGTACGCTTACAGCTGATGTATTACGAACAACAGCAAAACTTGCCTGTTTAATTCCTTCAATATTTAAATTCATTGAACGACCAACAGAGTTCAATATAGCTTCTGTTAAAGGTCTTGCTTCGTCATAATAGTAATATGCACTTGAGCCTCTGTGTTTTTGAGGATTTTTGCTATCGTGAAGTGAATTTGCATGAATGCTTACAAAAATTTGTGCATCTTTTTCATTTGTATATTTAACTCTGTCATTCAATGATACATATCTGTCAGAATATCTTGTCATAAAGACATTTGCACCCATTTTCTTTAAATCTTCTTCCAAATATCTTGAAATAGATAAATTGAAGTCTTTTTCATAATTTCTGCAACATCCGACGGCACCAAGTTCTTTGCCTCCGTGACCTGCATCAACAACTATTTTGATATTTTTAAGCGGTAATTTTTTTGCACGTTTTAAATTCGGTTCTTTTTTTATTTTTAAAACCAATGTATCGCCGTGATATTCAAGACTGTAACCCATTAATCTTTGATTTAGTGTTATTTTAAATATTGCTGTATTGTCATCATTTGCACCAACATTAAATATTTTTAATGTCATTATATCGCCTTCGGTTATTGAGTAGGGTGTTTTTTTAGATAACGCAAATTCATAAATGTAATCAGAATCTGTTTCTCTATCCCTATAATCAAATAAGAACGCTTTTTCATAAGGTTCTGCCTTCATTTTAACATCTGATTTTGCTATCCATGCCTGTTGGGATGGCGAAAGCTCAACTTTGTACATATTGCCTAATTCACCAACTGTTTTAAGTTGCATACCTTTCTGGAAATGAGATATTCTGTTTATGCCTTCCTGAACGGCAGTTGCCCTTATAGGTGCACCTGTTCTTGAAACTTCAACTGTCATAGGTAAATTATATTTGTGAAAAACTGCAGGTTTATAATTACCACCTAAAAGTGGTCTTTCAATAATATAAGTTTTAGTTCCGCTTTCAGAAGTTAAGACAAATTCATTTCTTCCGGGTGCTAATTTTACCGACTGTGCAAATGCTCCTGTTCTGTGAATAGGTATTTCTTCGTTATTTATTGATAAAGTGTCGCCAATTTTAACCGCACCTACAAAAAAGGTTGCGGGAGAATTTATTTTTGAATATGCAGATGCAGGATATACAACATCAAGTGCGTGTGCCGTTTGACAGAATAAAATAGTACTTATAACTGTAAATAAAATTTTCTTCATGTTATGATTATAGTAAATTACGAAATAAAGGAAATCCACTATGCAGCCTACTTTAATATTTGATATGGACGGTGTTCTTGTAGATACAAGAAATTCGTATTGTAAATTGCTTGTTGATTGTTATAATTATTTTTCAGGCGATACTATAACTTACGAAAAAGATGTTATACCAATTAAACAATCAGGCGGATATAATAACGATTGGGATATTTTGGACTTATTGTTCAAAAGAGGCGGTTATAATGTTGACTATAAGGCTATTCAGGATTTTTATTTTAAAAGATATTGCAACGAAAATTATGAAGGTTATATTAATATAGAAGAACCAATTTTAGACAAAGAATATGTTGAGGAATTGGCTAAAAGTTATAACTTAACTGTTTTTACAGGACGTTATGAATACGAAGCAAAACATACATTAAAAAGATTTGGAATAATAGATTATTTTTCTCAGGTGGTAGGATTTGATTCTGTTGGAGAAGGACACCAAAAACCTGATCCGAAAGGTGCTAATATAATAAAATCAAACGTAACAAGTGATAGAATTTATTATATGGGCGATACTGTTGATGATATGAGAGCCGCAAATGCAGCAGGAGTAATGGGTGTTGGCTGTCTGCCTCCGCAAGATAAATCTCAAACTCTTATTGACCGACTAAAAGCAGAAGGTGCTTATACGGTATTAAATTCAACAGTCGAATTAAAAGATTTTTTAGAAAGAGACTTACAAACGGTATAAACCTCTTGCAAATAATTTTTGATATAGTAAAATTTTCATACAGTAAGACGTAAGTTATGGCGTTGGTATGCCATGCTTAACGCAAAGAAAAGGAGAAACAAAATGCCAAAAATGAAAACACACAAATCCGGTGCAAAACGTTACAAAGTAACAGGCACAGGTAAAATTACCCGCAGAAAAGCCGGTATTGGTCACTTACTTGCAAACAAATCTGCAAGCAGAAAGAGAAAACTGTTCAAAACAACAGAAATTGCTGCTTCACAAGTAGATTTAGTTTCAAAAGAATTACCGTACAAAAAGTATTCAAGATAGGAGTTAGTGAACAATGAGAGTAAAACGTGGTAATGTATGTCGCAACAGACATAAAAAAATCTTAAAATTAGCAAAAGGTTTCAAAGGTGCAAGAAGCAGAATATTTAAAGTTGCTAACATTGCAGTAATGAAAGCCTTGAAATATGCTTACAGAGACAGAAAAGCTACAAAACGCAACATGAGAAGATTATGGATTGTTAGAATTAACGC
>DFEL01000020.1 GCA_002369055.1 Cyanobacteria bacterium UBA3803 | reverse complement strand
GACAAAATTTTTAATATTAAATCTGTATTTCGGATTTCTTTCAAGTGTGGACTGTTTTGCTTGTACTAAGTACAAATTTGCTCAATTAACTTTAAAATCTCTTTCCTGAACTTTTTGTATTCAAAAACAAGATACTTAATTGGATAAAGTAAAATATAATAAATTTGTAAACAATTGTAACAATACCCTAAAGTTTTTTTGAGAAATGTCGATATAATCCATGTAACACAATAAAAAGGGGTGTGCGTATGTATACAATATATTCAAAAATAGAAGCCGATCAACTTAGACACAAAGTAAATTTGTTGCAACATGAGCAAACCACAGTTGCAAACGCACTTGCTTCTGCAACAGAAGTGGTAGCTTCAATGGAAGCAGAAGCCGGTGATGATAAAGAAGCCTTAAAAATTATTAAACAATCCGATGATTATGTAGAGTGGCATGCTGCAGAAGTTACGCTTGAAGCAAGATCGGATAGTATTGAAACAGAAATAAAACTTCTTAATGAAGAAATGAAGAACTTTGAAAAAGGTTCACAGCAAGGTATCAAAGAGGCAACAAGTTTTTGGTGCTTCGGAGGTTAATAAATTTAGTAAAAAGCGGGTTTGTTTCAAACCCGCTTTTTATTATTTTTAAATAATTCTATTGTGTTTTCCATAAGGCATGCTATTGTCATTGGACCAACTCCCTTAGGGACAGGAGTAATATAACTTGCAATGTCTTTTACATTTTCAAAATCAACATCACCTGTTGTTTTACCATTTTCATCTTTGAATATTCCGACATCAATTACAACAGAATCGGGTTTAACCATATCCTTAAAGATAATTTTTTTGCCTACGGCAGAAATTAAAATATCAGCTTGCTTTGTTATTTCCTGTAAATTTTTCGTTTTTGAGTGGCAAATAGTAACTGTTGCGTGTTCATTTAATAGCATTATAGCCAAAGGTTTGCCTACTATGTTTGAACGCCCTACTATAACAGCGTGCTTACCCTGTATTTCAATATTGTATTCTTTTAATAATTTTAGGACTCCTTTTGGAGTACATGGATAGGCTTTGGGTTTTATTCCGTTAAGTAAATCACCTGTATTTTGAGCCGTAAATCCATCAACATCTTTTTGGGCGGATATTGTTTTTATAATTTTATTTTCGTTTATATGTTTTGGTAATGGTAATTGTACCAGTATGGCATGAATGGAATTATCTTTATTAAGTTCTTGAATTATACGAATTAATTCTTTTTCTTCTATATTTTCATCTAAATTTATAACCGTCGATTTTATACCAATTTCTTCGGCTTTTTTCTTCTTTAGATTAACATAAATTGTACTTGCTGCATTATTGCCGATTTGAATAACTGCAAGATGAGGTTTGTCTTGTAATTGAGAAAGTTTTTGTTTTAATTGTTCTGTTATTTTATCAGCAACACTTTTTCCGTCAATAATTATAGCCATTATATCCTCTTTTGCGGTAAGTTTAGTCTAAAATAAAATTGTTTAATTGCTTCTTGTGCAATTAAAGAGTCTCTTTCAATTGAATGTTTTTGTAAGTCTTTATCAGTTGGTACAACCCCAAGAATATCCAATTCGTATTTTTTTAGCATGTCAAAAATATATGTCATTTCGGTATTTTCAACTTTATTCAGAACAACACCTAATTGTCCTCCGGCTGCATATTTTGCTGAAAATTCTTCAATACGTTTTGCAAGATGTATTGATTCTTCAATAGGATTTGTAACAATAATTGTTGTATCTATATCAACATCAACAAGTTGATTTAAATATTTCAAATCGAATTCACAGTCAAATATAACTATATCATATTGTTCAACAAATTTTTTTACTGCATCGTTCATTTGCTTTGTAATAGGGCAACGGCAATCTTTAGATGCAACAAACCACGATACAATAATATCAACATTATCTTCAACCGTTTCAACAATATCCTCCAGAGCCCATTCTATGTATTCCTGTTTTGTCATGTCTTCCGGAATGCCTGTTTTGTATTCATGTTTGCCGCTTCTTATACCATAAATTGTGTTTCTTATATCTCTACCGAAGCTATGACCTAATTCTGAGGCTAAATCGTTATCAAATAGTAAAATAGATTTATCCGGAAAATATTCTTGAAATATTCTTAAAAAGGCTTTTGTTATTGTTGTTTTTCCGCTACCGCTTTTACCTGTTATTGCTAATGTTGTTGTCAAATTTTATCCTTTCAATTTATCTGATAATTCTTTGGTTAATTTTAAAGCTTTCTCTGCTAATTCTACACTTAAAGAGCCGCAACCGCAAGAGGTGCTTATTAGTGAATTTTCATCAAGTAAATTTTTATCAATACCATTATTTGTTAAATAAGATTTTGCACGTATAAGTTTTTCTTCTAATTCGTTAATATTGGTATTTATCAGTGCTTCTTTATCTAATGTTGGTACTATTCCCCATACAATTTTGCCTCCTTTTTTTAAAAACAGGTCTGTTTCTCTTATGTATAAATTCATATTTTCCGCATAGGAAAAAGCATCAAAGTTTATAAGATTCACTTCAGCATTCATTGGAATTGACCAGTTGCATTTTCCGCAACAATGAATAGCACTTAATGCTCCGCTATTTTGAATTTCTTTGGATAATTTCGTTAGCATTGTTGTAATTTCATCTTGTGAGGTTTCATTAAATGTAGAAGTTTCAAGATGAGATAGCATGGGTTCATCTATAAAAACAATAGGTGTTGTATCAGGCGAACATTTTTTGATTTGATTGATTTGCCAAATTGCTTTTAATATAAGTGTTTTTAAAATGGAAATTTTAAATGTATTATCATAATAAGCAGATTGACCTTTTTTATCTTTTAAGTTCATAGCTAATGTAAAAGGTCCTGTAACTTGTACTTTAGCGTATTTGGGCTTTAGTTCCGTAATTAATTCTAAAAACTTTGAAAAACATTCCGAATATTCGTTAGTTAATCCGTAAATATTTTGATGATATTTGTTTTTTAAGGCTAAATCCAAATTTTTAAGTTCATCAAAAAAAGACTCTTTTTGTTTATCAATAAAAACTTTATTTTCAAGAAAAATTATGCCAGGCATGTTTTCAAGATATTGAATAATCATGTTTTCTTTTGCTGATAAATTTGGCAGTTGAGGACAAAACGGGATATTATAATAAAATTGTCTTACTATATTCATTGCCTCATCTACACTATTATAAGGTAATGAGCCTATCGCAAGACAATTGTTTTTTAAATCTTTGTATTTTTCCATTCTATCCCTTAAGCGTAAAAAAGCACAAATCCGCATATTGAATTTGTGCTTTTTTTAACTATGCTTCAGTTGATTCTTCAACTGTTTCTTCTATTTCTTCTTTTAGAACTTCAGATGCCGTAACAACAACATTTAATTCTGTTTTAACTTTAGAAGTTAATTTAATTAACATTGTATAAGAACCGATTTTATTGATAGGAGCATTTAAAGAAACAGTTTTTCTATCAACTTCAATACCTGCTTTTGCTTGTAATTCTTCGCAAAGTTTTTTAGTTGTAATAGTACCGAATAATTTGCCGCTTTCACCTGCTTTTGCAGATAATTCCAAAGTACCAAATTTTTCAATTTGTTCTGCTTTTGCTAATGCTTCTTGGTGTAATTTTTCTTGTTTAGCATGAATTCTTGCTATATTTTGTTCTCTGTTTCTTAAAGCACCCGGTGTTGCTAATTCTGCGTAATTTTGAGGTAACAAATAGTTTCTTGCATAACCGTCTTTAACTTGAACTAAATCACCTTGTTCGCCTAAATTTTGAACATCTTTTTTTAATATTACTTGCATTGTCTTTCTCCTTTATATGTCTTTGTGTATATATAGTAATAAAAACATAGAAAAATGTCGAGTAAAAATTTTATTTGTTAACATCTTTTAAATCTATTATTGCGACATTTTCTATATGGTATGTATGGCAAAACATGTCAAATGGCTGTATGCTCTCTAGTTTAGCACCTTTTCCTGTTAAATATTTTAAATCTCTTGCTAATGTTGCAGGATTACAACTTACGTAAATTATTTTATCTGTTGTTAATTTTAAAACGTTATCCAAAGTTTTTTCTGTTGAGCCTTTTCTTGGAGGATCTAAAATTGTTATATTAAATTTTCTTCCTGTTGTATTTAATTCTTTTTCAAAAAAATTTTCGGCATCCATATTATGTAATTCGATATTTGAAATTTTATTATCATTTACTGTCTTTTTTGCCCATTCTACTGCTTCTTTACATTCTTCGACACTTACTACTTTTTCGCATACATCAGATACAACGATACCAAAAGTAGTAACACCGGCATAAGCATCAAATACGGTTGGATTTGTAAAATTATTATTTATATATTCTTTTACATATTCGAAAATATTTTCTGCACTTTTTGGATTAACTTGAAAAAAGGAATTTGCTCCAAATTTAAAAACTTTGTCTGTTAATTTTTCTTCAATGTAGTCTTTTCCTGCTTCTAACTTTGTCTTATCAGTCATTATTAAGTTAGATTTTTTATTGTTGAAATTAATGCACACTCCTGAAACTTCATCAAAATTTTCAAAAAGCAATTTTGATAAATCAGATATTTTTTCAAAAGATTTGTTTGTATTAACTACCAACGTAACTAAACACTTTTTATTGTATTTTGAATATCTTATTACAACGTGTCTTAATTCTCCGCTATGAGTTTTTTCATTGTATCCTGTTATATCAAATTGAGTTGCAGTTTCTCGTACAAAATCTATAATTTTATCGCATATTGCAGGCTGAATAGGGCAATATTTTATATTTACAATTTCGTGTGATTTTGGTTTAAAATATCCTGCAAGTATTCTTTTTGAAACTTTTGTTTGTGAAACAGGATATTGAACTTTACATCTGTATTCTTTAATTTCAGGACTTTTTACAGGAAACGGTACTTTAATATCAATATTACCAATAGCATGTAATGTGTCTTTTACAATTTCTTGTTTAATTTTTAATTGATATTCATAATCTATAAACTGTAATTGACAAGCACCACATACTTTTTGCATTGGACAAAACGGTTCAACTCTATGGGATGAAGGTTTAATTATAGTTTTTATTTCACCGTTTGCATAATTCTTGTTTAATTTTGTTATTTTAATTAAAAGTTCATCTTCAGGACAGGCATTTTCAACAAAAACAACCAAGCCGTCAATTTTAGTTATGCCAAGTCCTAAATTTGATATTTTATCAATTTTTACCGTATATTCTTCGTTGACTTTCATTAGTAAGTAAATCCGTCTTCTTTCATACGTTTTACTACTTCTTGCAATTCATTAATTAAACATACGATAGAAACTCTAACATACCCTTCACCGTATTTACCAAAAGCAGTTCCCGGAACCATTACAACTCCGGATTTTGTCAGTAAGTTATCACAGAATTCTTCTGAACTCTTATATCTTGGAGGTATTTTTATCCATTGATAAAATGTTGCAGTTGGTACGTTATCTATATCCCAGCCTAATTCATTCTTAAAGGCATTTACAAAATAATCTGATTTTTTCTTTATTTCAGTGTTTGCCCATACAATATATTCATCGCCTTCTTTTGAATTAAGTATTTCAGCACAAGATTTTTGGAGTGCTTTAAAAATACCTGAATCTATTGTAGATTTTAATTTTGCAAATTGACTTACAATCTCTTCATTCCCACAAACCCAGCCTACACGCCAGCCTGTTACGGAATATGGTTTTGAAAAGCTGTGAAATTCTACGGTTATATCTTTTGCCCCTTCAACTTCTAATGCACTTGAAGGTTTATATTTTTCTTCAAAATAAATATCTGCGTAGGCTGCGTCTGATATTAACAAAATTTCGTATTTTTTACAAAAATCTATAACCTTTTTAAGATATACTTTTGTGCAAGATGCACCCATTGGATTATTCGGATAGTTTATAATTAACGCTTTGACTTTGTTTTTATCATAACCTTCTGTTGCTAATTTATTAAAAACTTCGTCCATATCGGGCATAAAGTTATTTTTTTTCGTTAGCGGAACAGAATAACTAATACCTCCACAGACTTTAACCATTTCTTTGTATGAAGCATAAGACGGATCCGGAATTAAAATTATATCATTAGGTGAAATAATACCACGCAGTAAGTTTGCAATACCCTCTTTTGAACCAAGCAAAGAACAAATTTCAGACGATTTTACGTCAACTCCAAATCTGTTTTTCATTCTTTTTTGTATTGCTTCAATAAAATACTTTTCACCTTTAGGGTTTGAATATGTATGAATACCGTCTTCATCAAGGTATTTTTTTAAATTTTCAATAAGCAATACAGGTGGTTTTGTAGTAGGTGCACCCATTGCCAATGAAATTGGTTTTCTGTTTTTTTTAGTCAGTTCATCTTCCAATTTAGCGGTTTTTTCTTTTATTTTAAACATTATATAAGTATCAATGTTTGCTGCAAACTCATTGAAAAACTGTTTCATACTATATCCTTTATTTGCATGGTTTTAACTAGAAAATTATAGCATAAATTATAAAAATGGGATAATATTAAAATATGGGTACAATAAGAGATAGATTAGAACAGCTTGAAGCTGCAAGTTTGAGTAAATTTGCAACTAAGAGTTTTGAAACAATTGGACGAAAAGAGCCTGTTGAGGAGTGCTCTATAAGAACAAATTTTCAGCGTGACAGAGATAGAATTATTCACTGTAAAGCTTTTAGAAGGCTAAAACACAAAACGCAAGTGTTTTTATCACCATTTGATGACCACTTTAGAACAAGATTAACACATACTCTTGAAGTTTCACAAATAGCAAGAACTATATCAAGAGCCTTAGCACTTAATGAAGATTTGACAGAAGCAATAGCGTTGGGGCATGATTTAGGTCACACACCGTTTGGACATTGCGGAGAAGGTGTTTTAAATCATCTTGTAAAAGGCGGTTTTAGACATAATGAGCAAAGTGTGAGAGTTGTTGAAGTCTTAGAAAACCTTAATCTTTGTCAGGAAACCATAGATGGAATTTATACTCATTCTTGGGGTTTAGAACCTAAAACTTGTGAAGCACAAGTTGTTCAGTTTGCAGATAAAATTGCATATATTAATCATGATATTGATGATTCCGTTCGTGCAGGAATTATTGCCGAAGATGATTTGCCAACCGAGTGTAGAAAATATTTTACATCTGATAAAAATAAACGTCTAAGCAAAATGATAAACGAAATAATCAATAATTCTTTAAATTCACCAAAAATATCTATGAGTGAAGAATGTTGGCATTATACAACTATGCTTAGAGAGTGGATGTTCCAAAACGTATACATTGATTCTCCTGCAAAACTTGAAGAAAAGAAAACTGCTCGTATTGTTTGTGAATTATATAAATACTATACTGATTTTCTCGAAAATCAGGTGGATGAAGATAAAATTGAAAGAATAGTTGTAGATTATATATCAGGTATGACTGACCAATACGCTATTGAAAAGTTTAAAGAACTGTTTATACCAAAGCCAATTCAGGCAATTAATAAGGATGAAGCAATATTCAGATTGATAAAAAAATATTCGGAATAATAGAATTCAAAAAAGAATGGCTCTTGCTTTGCAAGAGCCATTCTTTTTTTTGTTAAATATTAATTATTTTCCGGTGGATTTTCGTTATAAATTGCTAAACCTACTTGGTTTCTACCGTGTTCTTTTGCATAATATAAACCTTGATCGGCAATTTCAATAATTTGTTGAGGTGTTTCACCATCTTCAGGGAAAGTTGAAACTCCAACGCTTATTGTAACGTGAACGGTTTGTGTTGCACTTAATTTGAATATTCTTTCTGCAACGGCATTGCATACGTTATGTGCTTTAATAAGAGCTTCTTCTTTGTCTGTATTTGTAAGGATAATACTCATTTCTTCTCCACCGTAACGGCATACGATATCGGTTGAACGAGAATTATTTTTCAATGTTTGTGCAACTTGTCTTAAAACCGCATCGCCGGCTTGGTGTCCGTAGGTATCGTTAAAGCTTTTAAAATGGTCAATATCAACAATAATCATTGAAAATTCGTTTTTGTAACGTTGACAACTTGCAATTTGTCTTCTCATTTGGTCTTGGAAGTATCTGTGGTTATATAATTCTGTTAAACCGTCTGTTGTTGCCAATTTGTATTGATGTTCAAAATCTCTTGATTTTATTACATATTTAACGATATATGCAATTACAAATATTGCAATTACGGATAATACAGGGATTATTATATCTAACCACAAATTACCAAACATCATGGCAAAATATGTGAATATTGTGTATCCCAGAACTGTAACAATTGCTGTTGAAACTGCAATCGGAGTTGAGTTTGTTCTAAGAACAACCGTTCCAACAAGTGATATTAACAACAATGTTACCAAAGCGTTAGTCAAAGGTGTTGCTCTTTTTATAAAGTTGTTATCAATAAAATTATTCATAAATGTTGCATATATTTCAACACCAGGATAAGTTTCTCCGGCTCCTGTAATAGGCACACTCTTAACATCAGCCATACTTGTTGCGGTTGTACCTACAAATATAATTTTGTTTTTAAAATCATATTGCTCTTTGATTTTTTCGCCATTCATAAGCATAACTAATTTGTAAAGCGGGATATGCTCATAAGTTTGTCCATTAGAAGCTCCATACCAATTAAGAATTAAACCGCCGTCTCGGTTTACGGGAATTTTTTTGTTGCTAACTATAATATTGGCATTTTTATCAATAGAAATTTCATTATATGATTTTTTGTCCAATTTTGATTGGTATGTTAATGCTGTTAAGAATGCAAGATTTGGGTAGTAGTCATTTTGGTATTTTACAGCGGCAGGAAATTCTCTTACAATACCGTCTGAAGAACGAACTATATTAAGAATACCTATTTTTGTCGTACTGTTTATAATTTGAGATAAAATCGGTCTGCAATTAGTAAATGTCAAATCTTCAAAATCTACTTTTGAACGATTATTAACCGTTAATTGCAGTCTTGCCGGAAGATTAACAGGTTCTCTAACTTCATAAGACATATCATCAAAATTCATACCTGTAAGAATGTTGTCGTAAGCACTCATTGCTTTTGCTAATTTATTATCTGCGTCCCCATGACTTTTTAATGAAGATACAAACATTAAATCAAACGAAATTGAAGCAGGCTCTTGTTTTTCCAAAAAGTGAATTAAGTCTGCATACACACTTCTTGGTAAAGGCCATTCCCCATATTTGTTTGTAAGGTATTCATAACTTGCATCATCAATTGCAACAATAACAATATCTTTATTTGGTTTTTTAATGTGATTTTTAACAAGCATTGCTTGTCTTGAATCAAAAGTTTTATTCTCTGTTTTTGTAACCAAATCGCTAAAATCAAGTGTTTTAAAAATTAAAACAATGATTGTTAAAGCAATCAAAAACGATGCAACAACCAATAAAGCGTGCAATGGATTAATGTTTTTCAAAATTTTAATATTCATATTCCCCCGTCAATATACTATTTTTTTATTTCAGTATAATTGACTTGGGTATTTTTTGCAAGAAATAATTTATTTTTCATTCTTTTTGCAAGTAAAGCATTGTTCAATTTAAGTACATCTGTTGTATGCGATAACTCATCAGGTTTTTGCAGATAATTAATTAAACATTCTTCATGAATATTTATCATAGAATATAAAGCCCTCTCTTCTTTTAATTATATTTTTACAAAACATTTTAATAAAAACATCAACCAAAAGAATAATAAAAGGGATATAGACCCTCAACCAAATACAGTATTTTTTATTTAAAATATTTTACAAAACACTTGCTTTATAAAATTGACTGTTATATTATATGTTTACGGTTAGAGAAAAGTGAGGTAAATTATGAAACAAGGTATTCATCCTGATTATAAAAAATGTACTATCAAGTGTGTTTGTGGTAACGAAATTGAAACAGGTTCAATTGATGATAATATTACAGTTGAAATTTGTTCAGCTTGCCACCCGTTTTATACAGGTCAACAAAAAATCCTTGACTCAGAAGGTAGAGTTGAAAGATTTAACAAACGTTACGGCAACAAAAAGTAGTCGATTAAAAAATTCTAAAAATATAAAAAGGCATCTAATACAGATGCCTTTTTATTACCATAATAAAAAATGCATCAATATAAAAAATATCATACATATGAACCCGCTGATTACCACCGGAAAATAAATCCTGTTTAAAAATTTATCTGAGGTTTTTGTATTTTTAAATAACAATCCGATAATAGTTTCCGAAAAATCATTTTTTAAACAGTTTTTAGTTTTTTGAAATGATTCTTTCA
>DFEL01000138.1 GCA_002369055.1 Cyanobacteria bacterium UBA3803 | reverse complement strand
TGTATTAAAATGGTATCATTACCAAATATTATAAACGGCAAAATAATTGTACCCGAAATTATAGAGCACAATGTTTCAGTAAACAACATTTCATACAATATTGAAAAATTACTATATGACAAAGAAGTACGACAAAGTCAAACTGAAGGCTTGGCAAGTGTTAAATCTTTGTTATCCGATAAAATATCATCTCAAGAAGCTGCAAACGAAATAATAAAAGAACTCAGTAAATAGTTACTTTTTCATCTTTGCATCAATAGCATTCAAAACTTTTTCAACAGTAGCTTCTTTAATAACATCATCATCAACTTTTACATATGGAGCTTTTGAAAACTCCCAATCCATAGAACAAAGTCCTAGACAAGGAACACCTGTTACTTCAACTCTGTCACCGTATTTTGCCGGAACCGTTTCTATTAATTCTTGCAGATTTGATGACCCCATAACAAAACATGTTGTCCCTAAGCATACTTTTACACTAATCTTTTTATCCATTTTTTACCTTTCCCAAACATATAAAACGATATTACACAATTATTTATATTCAAATTGTATCAACTTTTAAGCACCATTGTCAATATATACAAAATAAAATACGATACAAAATCAGTACCGTATTTTATTCATTATTTCCTGTGTATATTATTTATTATAAATTTGCCTGATAATCTTGAGAAGCCTTTTTTAAATCGGAAATTTCCTGAATTTGCTTGTTATGAGATTCCGCCTTTGCTTGTTTGTATGCTTGAAAATCTTCAACCGTAAATTCATCAAAATGAGACATTCCGTCTTCTTCACCGACTCCATCCAAGTAAAATCCTGTTACATTCGCTAAATCAATGGGGTTTGTATTAAGAGTGCGCTGCGCATACTTAGAAGCATCTGCCGCAATCCCTAAAAATTCAATAGCATCAGCATCTACATTTCCGTTTTCATCAGTTACCTGAGAAAGCAGGTTATTAAATGCTTGGTCGTTTTTATATACGCTGAATAAATCGGTTTTTTTCAAATCTTCTGCAGAAATATAACTGTTACCATTCAAAATATAATTTGAGGTATCTTTATTCAGTTTTTGCTGTTCTGCATTAAATGCAACATCCCTCATATTATTAAAATGAGAACAATGAATTATCGGATCCATCCATATCTCCTTTCGTGTTTAATTTCAATCAGACACAATACGGCCTTGTAAATATGTAAAAAATTTTTAGAATATAAAATTGTCACATTTAACGTGCAATATTAACATTTATTTACATGATTTTATAGAATTAATTATTTCTTAATGTTTATCATGGGTTTAGCCACTTGATTAAGGTTTATGTTGGTGCTATAAAAGTCATGTATATAAGATTTACAAAATAAGAAGGAGTAAAAACTTATGGTAAATGTAGCTATTAACGGCTTTGGAAGAATTGGTAGAAATACACTAAGAGCCGCTATCAGAGAAGGTATTTTTGACAAGATTAATTATGTAGCAATCAACGACCCTGGTTTGAAACCTGAAGATGCTGCAAGAATTTTCAAGTATGACTCAGTTATGGGTAAATTCTGCGGTACTGTTGAAGCTTATGAAGAAGGTATTATCGTTAACGGTAAAAAAATTAAATTCTTCGCAGAAAAAGATCCTGCAAATCTTCCTTGGAAAGATTTGGGTGTAGAAGTTGTTGTTGAATCAACAGGTTTCTTCACAGACGCAGAAAAAGCAAAAGCACACATTACAGCAGGTGCTAAAAAAGTTATCATTTCTGCTCCTGCTACAAACGAAGACAAAACTATCGTTTTAGGTGTAAATGATAAAGAATATGATCCTGCAAAACACAATGTAATTTCAATGGCTTCTTGTACAACAAACTGCTTAGCACCTGTTGCAAAAGTTATTGATGAAAAATTCGGCATTGTAAAAGGTTTAATGACAACTGTTCACTCATACACAGGCGACCAAAGAATTTTGGATGCAGGTCACAAAGACCCTCGTAGAGCAAGAGCAGGTGCTTTAAATATTGTTCCTACAAAAACAGGTGCAGCAAAAGCAGTTGCATTAGTTTTACCACAATTAAAAGGTAAATTGGATGGTTTCGCTATGCGTGTTCCCACTCCTGACGTATCTTTAGTAGACGTTGTATTTGAATTATCTAAAGACGTAACAGTAGAAGAAGTAAACGCAGCATTAAAAGAAGGTGCTGACGGACACGTTCTTTGCTACACAGAAGAACCATTAGTATCTTCTGACTATGTTGGTACATCTCAATCATCAACAGTTGATGCTTTATTAACTCGTGTAATGGGTGGTAACCAAGTTAAAATTATTTCTTGGTATGATAATGAAATGGGTTACTCAACAAGATTAGCAGAAACTACATTAATGGTTGCTGAAAAATTATAATTAGATTTAATTAGATAATTATAATTAAAAATGTCGTGGATAAAATCCACGACATTTTTATTTGCATATAATATATATACTAATACTAATTATAAAATTATTATTAGTACATTCCAATAATATTTCTTACATCCTCAAGAACTTTTTTAGATATTGCTCTTGACTTTTCTGTTCCTTCATCAAGTATTAATTTAACTTCTTCCAAGTGATTTTCGTAATATTTACGTTTATCTCTAATATCTTTAAAATATTCATTTACTTTTACTGCCAGTTGACGTTTGCAATCAGCACAACCTCGTTTACCTGCTTTACATTCTTCTTCAACATTTTTAAGTTCATCTTCGGTTCCGAATATTTGCCAATATTTAAAAGCAACTTCGCACTTATCAGGATGTCCCGGATCATCTTTTCTTGCTCTTGAGCGGTCTGTAATACACTGCATTATCCTTTTTTGAGTTGTTTCTTCATCATCTGAAATTTTTATGTCATTATTAAAAGATTTACCCATTTTTGCACCGTCAACACCGCACAATAAAGAACATTTGTTCAGTTTTGGCTGAGGTTCAATAAAATAATCAGTATGATATATATTATTAAATCTTCTCACCATATCACGTGTAAGCTCAACATGAGCGACCTGATCAATACCAACCGGAACATAATGTGCATTAACAGCCATTATATCCGCACTCATCAAAACAGGATAACCCATTAAACCAAATCCTATTTGAGAATTTTGACCTTCTTTATTCTTCAATATCTTTGCCATATCCTTTAATGTGGGATCTCTTTCAACCCAATTTTGAGGTGTAACCATACCAAGATATATATTTAATTCTGCAATTTCAGGAATGGTTGACTGAACAAAGATAGTCGCTTTTTTAGGATCTATACCACAGGCAAGCCAATCAATTACAACATTTAATACATTTTCTTTTAATTGCTCTGTTTTATCATATCCGGTTGTAAGTGCATGCCAATCTGCAACAGAAAAATAGCAATCGTATTCATTCTGCAAATTAATCCAATTACTAATTACACCCATATAATGACCCAAGTGTAATTTTCCTGTCGGACGCATACCTGACATTATTCTTTTCTTTTGTTCCATACTTACCTCCGAGTATATTCTAGCAATAAATTTATAGGTTTTCAATAAATTCTGATATTTTCTTTATGCACCACTTATTTTCCCAATGACTTCCACGTTCAGCCAAATATATTTGTGCATTTAAGCTTTTTTCATACAAATCTCTTGAATTCTTTGATGGGGCAATTCTATCTGTTTTTGAATGAACAAGCAAAACAGGACATTTTACGTTAGAAATTTTATTAATATTATCAAATTTTTGCATAAATTCAATTTCCTGTAAATGATTTTTTATATTTTTTCTTAACCAATTAATTTTAAAACGTCTAAGGTAAAATTTTGCCAAATCAATAGATGCTGTTTTTATATCTTTAATCGGTGACTGCAAAATCAAAGCTTTAACTTCGTTATTAACGGCAGTTTGCATTGCAACTGCTGTACCCAATGAATGTCCCCAAAGAATAATATCTTTGGAATTAATACCAAAGCTTTTTAATTTATTAACAGAAGCCTGAGCATCATTATACACACCTTGTTCAGAAGGTAGTCCCCACGCTCTATAATGCCCTCTATACGATAACAAAAAAATACCGTAACCATTTCGATATGCAAATTCTGCTATATCTTGATGATGTAAAATTGACTCTGCTTGTCCGTGAAAAAATAATATTGTAGGTTTATCTTTAACAGGTTTAATATACCAGGCAAAAAGTCTTGCACCATCAATCGAAGGAAACCGTACTGTTTTAAACTTCTTAAGAAGACTTCTCTTTACTCTCGTTGCCCTTAATTTTGCAGGCTGAAAAATAAGATAATTTTCAATACCTGCTCTTATAATATTACTAAAATAAGATTTACCTGTAAAAAACGGATAAATCATAAGATAAAATGCTTTTTTAAATAGTAATATGTAATATATAAATTTTTTCATAAAGACACTTTTTTAATAAAAAAGCAGAGGTGCAATAGGTACCTCCGCTTTTTATTACAGCAAAATTTACTTCTTTTCAGGAGCAGGTGTTGCAGAATGATTTGCTTCATCAACTTGTTCAGCAAATGAAGAATTTTCTTTTGCTTGTTCCTGCAAAACAGCCTTTATATCTGTTGGATTATATTCTTCCTTCAAATATTCAATTTTAGCCGTTTTTTTCAATGATTCAACAAAATTTTCTAAAATTTTAACCTTCTTTTCATTTTCTAAAAATAAAATAATTTCAGATTTTACTTTTTCAAATGAATCTTGTCCTGCAGCTTTTCTGTCAGTTACCATAATAATATGATAACCGTAAGGTGATTGTACAATATTGCTGATAGTATCAGGTTTCATAGCAAAAGCAGTATTGGCAAATGATTCAACCATCTCTTGTTTTGCAAAAAATCCTAAATCACCACCTTGTTTTGCTGATTCGTAATCTTCAGAATTATCTTTTGCAATTCTTGCAAAAGAAGATGGATCTTTTTTAACTTGTGCCAAAATAGTTTCAGCTTTTTTTAATCTTTCTTGCATTTGCTCTTTTACAAAAGCATTAAGTTCTTCTTCCGTAAGATTTTTAGTTTTTTCATCTGCACGTGCAAGTTCTTTGATTTCATCCGGATTTGCAGCAATCAATATATGTGATGCTCTTACTTTATCAGGATATTTAAATTTATTTATGTTTTGATTATAGTATTTTTTTGCATCAGCTTCCGTGATATTAACTTTTTCAAGCATATCAACCAATTTTTTCATCTTAACTTCTTCTACTAAGTCTTTTTTAAATTCTGCCAATGAAACACCATATTCTTTTAGAATAGCATTAAATTTGGCTTTAGAACCTACCTGTTCGATTGCATTATTTAATGCATCGTCAGCATCTTTTTGAGTTACAACAATATGTCTTTTTTGCATTTCATCATCAAGCAAAGCTCTAATAATTAATTCGTTTACAACTTTGTCTTTAATCATTGTATACATAAAACTCTTTTTGTCAGCATTTTTAGCATTCAAACCAAACATCTGCAATGCGGGATTATTTGCTGTCTGATTAAACAATTCATCATAATCACCTTGTGTAATAACTCTGTCATTAACCTTTACAATTGCTTCTTTATTTTTTATACCGCAACCCGTAAAAACAAATGCTGTACATAGAAGAATTGCAAATAATTTTAATTTTTTCATTGTTTTCTCCTTATTGCTGTGAGTAGTCATAGCGTACCTTATTAATATAATAAAACAAATCTGCTAACATGTTAAATATTTCATCAAAATTAACATGTTTATTATTAAGAAGCAATATAGATTTACCGTCTTTGCAACTTTTTGGAGCCTCTGTAAACTTAACATTTTTACGCAAATTTTCCGTAAGTTGTGAATAAATTATTCTCCATTCAGGTTGAGTATATGGAGTATAAATTCTAATTTCATTTTCTGTTTCTCTGATAAGACTTATACCTGCATCAGTAGCATTTAACCTTATTTTAATTAGTTTAACTAAATTTTCAACCGGTTCAGGAGATTTTGAAAATCTATCTTTCCATTCGTCTATAATATAATCTAACTCTTGCTGATTTTTTACATCCGCAAGTCGTTTATATTCTATCATTTTTTGTTCTAAAGAACCTACCCATTCATCAGGAATATATGCTGTTATGTTAATATCAACAATTGTCGGAATATTACTTTCAACTTTTTCCCCTTGAAGCTCCTTTATAGTTTCATCAAGTAATTGACAATAAGTATCAAAGCCAACATTTATCATGTGTCCGTGCTGTTTTGTACCAAGCAAATTACCTACACCTCTTATTTCGACATCACGCATTGCAATCTGATAGCCACTGCCTAATGTAGTAAATTCTTTTATGGCTTTTAGCCTTTTAACCGCTTCCTGCGTAATTAATTTATTCTTTTTATAAAAGCAATAGCAATATGCCTGCTTTTCACATCTTCCGACACGACCTCTTAATTGATAAAGCTGTGCTAAACCGAACTTATCGGCATCGTGAATTATTATTGTATTTGCATTAGGAATATCAAGTCCTGATTCAATAATAGTAGTTGAAAGCAATATATCATATTCATAATTAGCAAAATCAAGAATAACTTGCTCTAGCTCACTTTCATTCATCTTGCCATGTCCAACAACAATTCGTGCATTTGGAACAATTTTTTGAAGTTGATGTCTAAATTCTTCAATAGTTTCAACTCTGTTATACAAATAATAAATCTGTCCTTCTCTGTCAATTTCATGGATTATAGCATTTCTGACAGCAATTTCATTAAATTCACCTACATAAGTCTTTATTGGAAGTCTGTTCTTTGGCGGAGTATTAATTAATGACATATCTTTTATACCTGAAAGTGACATATAAAGAGTACGTGGAATAGGAGTTGCAGACATAGAAATTATATCAATATTTTCTTTCAATTGTTTTAGCTTTTCTTTATGCCTTACACCAAATCTATGTTCCTCATCTATTACAAGCAGACCCAAATCTTTAAATTGAATGCCGTCCTGAAGAAGTCTATGAGTTCCAACAACAACATCACATTCACCAAGTGCCATTTCTTTCAAAGTTTCTTTCTGCTCTTTTGGAGTTCTAAAACGACACAGCAAACCAACATTCATTGCAAAAGGTTTAAATCGTTCTGATATAGTTTTATAATGTTGTAATGCCAAAATCGTTGTTGGTACGATTACGGCAACTTGCTTCCCCGAAGTTATTGCTTTAAATATGGCTCTCATGGCAACTTCCGTTTTTCCAAATCCGACATCACCGCATATCAACCTATCCATAGGTGCTTCTGATTCCATATCACGTTTTACATCTTCAATGGCACGCATCTGGTCTGGAGTTTCAACATACTCAAATGCTTCTTCCATTTCAACTTGCCAATTTGTATCTTCATCAAATTTTATTCCGGTTTTCATTTTACGTTTTGCGTACAATCTCAGCAAATCATACGCTATACTTTCTACTGCCTTTTTAACTTTATTTTTGGTAGTTTCCCAATCATTACCGCCCATTCTTGAAAGCTTTGGTTTAACTGATCCGGAACCTCTATATCGACAAAGTAAATTTATTTGTTCGGCAGGAATATGTAATTTATCCTTACCTGCGTATTCTATTGTTAAATAATCTTTTAACTGCCCATCTATTTCTTGTTGAGTTAAACCTTTATATATTCCGACACCATGAATTGAATGAACAACATATTCACCTTCTTGAATATCATTTATACTTTCTATATATTCCTGCTTTTCTTTATAATACTTTTTCTTCTCTGATGTCACTTCCTTCGAACGTTTATTAAACAGTTCTCTGTCAGTCAAAAGTAAAAATTTACACTCATCTGACACCGTACCAAAAGAAGAAATACCTCCAATATATTTGCAATGAAAAATATTTTTTTCTGCTAAAATTTCTCTTACACGATCTTGATAATCTGTTGCTATTATAGTTTCATAATCTTTATTTTCGTATATGTATTCAGAAATTAATTGCAAATTTGCATTAAATATTTTTACGGGTTGCACATCAAATTCCAGTATATCACCCATATTTGCATCAATAAAATTATTTAAAGCAATTTTTTGAAAACTTGCAATTTTATTAATAAAATTTTCATACGTAATATGATTTTTATCTTTTATTTCATAATTAAGAGCAAGTTTTAAATTTTCCGCATAATGATTATCATATTCTTCATCTAAAAATTTATATTTCGAATATACCTCACTTGCTTCATCAAAAATAATTATGTAATCCTTTAAGTAATCAAAAATATCAACCATATTATCATTGAAATAATTTTGATAAATTTCAACACCTTCAAAATAATTATCTTCCTGCACCTTATTTAACAGTTCCAAAGGCATTTCTACTTGCTCAGAAGATATAAATTTGTATATAGGCAAGATTTTACATTCACTAATTTTTAAAACCGATTTTTGAGTTTCATTATTAAATTCTCTGATACTAACGATATCATCGCCCCAAAGTTCAATTCTATAAGGATTTTCAGCCAAAGAGTATATATCAATAATATCACCCCTGATAGAAAATTCCCCAATATCAGACACCATTACAGACCTTTTATATCCCATTTTAACAAGTTTTAATGCTAATGCTGAAACATCAATATTATCATTTTCTTTAATATTAATTTCATTACTCTTAAAAAAATCGACTGAAGGAAATTTTTCTAAAAGTGATTTTACAGGAGTAAAAATAATATCCGGCTTTTCTAATAATATTTGCACTTGTTTTGAATATTCATATTTATTTAAATTTATAGTTTCATACATTGAAACAGACTGGAACGGAAAAAAATCAGTATTTATTCCATAAATTTTTTCATAATCAGTCATTAACCTTAAAGCACTTTGCTCACTTGAGGTTAAAAATAAAATTTTTTTTTGGGAAAATTCTCTTATTTTATTTAATAAAACAAGGCGAAAAAAAGATGTAACACCACTTACCGAAAAAGACTTGCCCTTCTGAACAAGTGCTTTTAATTTATCAAACTTTTTACAGTTAATATTAATCATTATTCTTTAATATTAGGGCTTTGATAATCAACACCAATATCTTTAAGTGCATTAATAAAATGCTCAGCACAAGCCTTTTGAACATCAGGCGGAACAACTCGCAACAGCTCAACCGTTTTTGAAATAACAGGATCCTTATCATACCACCTGTTACCTTTTAATGGCTTAACCATGTTATAAAAACGCTCAATAGCATCTTTTGAAACTTTTTCTTCAATTTTTTTCAAGAAAACTTCTGCCTGAGAACGCAACTCGTCCTGGTAATTTTTTAACAGTTCAACAACTTCGAGCAAAAGAGGATCATGCTCATACCAGCGTCTATATTCTGGCTTCATTAATACCTCCATCAACATAACTTGAAGTATTAATACGCTCAATTTTACCGCCAAGTGCTTTTAATTTATGTTCAAAGTTTTCATAACCTCTATCAATATGATATAAATTATCAATTTCAGAAGTACCTTCTGCCATTAATGCGGCAACAACCAAAGATGCACCTGCTCTTAAGTCACTTGCAGATACAGCGGCACTTGTTAATTTTTTTACACCTTTAATAATAGCATGGTTTCTGTCTTGATGAATATCAGCACCCATACGTCTTAAGTCAGGAACCTGCATAAATCTGTTTTCATAAAGACTTTCAGTAATAATACCAACACCGTTTGCAGTTGCCAACAAAACCATTGCCATTGATTGCAAATCAGTAGGAAAACCCGGATAAGGCTGAGTGACAAAATTAACAGTATTAAGTCTGCCTTTAGCTGATACTTCAATTGCAGTTGGCTCTATAAGTTTAATATTTGCACCCATTTTTAATAATTTATTATTGAAAAAAGTCAAATGTGCAGGAAAAATATTTCTTATAATTGCTTTTCCTCGAGTAGCTACGACAGCAGTCATAAACGTACCTGCTTCAATTCTATCCGGAATTGTTGTATATTCAATAGGATGTAACTTATCAGGAGAAACACCGTTAATAATAATATCAGAGGTACCCGCACCTGACACTTCTGCACCCATAGCATTTAAGAAATTTGCTAAATCAATAATTTCAGGTTCTCTTGCAGCATTTTGAATTCTGGTTTCACCTTCTGCCAAAATAGCTGCAAGCATAATATTTTCTGTTGCACCAACAGATGGTATATCCAAATAAACTTCGGCACCTTTTAATTTTGAAGCCTTTGCATGCACATAGCCATTTTCAATCTTAATATCAGCACCTAATGCCTCAAGACCTTTTATATGAAAATCTACACGTCTTTCACCGATAGCACAACCTCCGGGAAGTGCAACAATTGCCTCTTTACATCTTGAAACCAATGCCCCCAAAATAATAAAAGAAGCTCTCATTTTACTTACTAATTCATATTTTGCAGTAACACTTGTAATATCAGTAGCATCAATAGTTACCGTTTTATGTTCCTTATCATAATGAGTTTTCGTACCCAAATCCTGAATTACATTTAACATAATTTCAACATCCGTTAAATCAGGTACATTATGAATAAGAGTTTCACCTTTAGCAAGTATAGCCGCAGCCATAAGCTTTAATACTGCATTTTTTGCACCGCCAATTGAAACTTCACCTTTAAGGGCAGTTCCACCTGTTACTATAAATTTTTCGTCTAAGTTTTTATCCATTTTCAATATAATAATACTACTTTATTTTTATTGTGTAAAGTTATTAACGTTTACAATGTGTTATCAAAACTTCTATGTCCGCTAAAAGCCTTAATACCAATATATTTTGCAGACATACCAAGTTCTTGCTCGATTCTTATTAATTGATTATATTTTGCCATCCTGTCAGAACGAGAAGCAGAACCTGTCTTAATTTGACCGCAATTAGCAGCAACTGCCAAATCGGCAATGAATGTATCTTCAGTTTCGCCTGAACGATGTGAAGAAATTGCCGTATAACCTGCCGAATGAGCCATTGCAATAGCCTCAAGAGTTTCAGTAAGAGTACCGATTTGGTTCACTTTAATCAATATTGAGTTACCGATTTTCCTCATAATACCTTCTTGTAAACGTTTTGTATTTGTTACAAATAAATCATCACCTACAAGTTGGCACTTTGCACCTATTTTTTGAGTTAATAATCTCCAGCCTTCCCAATCTTCTTCTGCCATACCGTCTTCGATTGAAATAATAGGATACTTATCAACCCAGTTTGCAAGAAAATCAACCATTTCTTCTCTTGTAAGTATTTTGCCTTCTCCTGCAAGAGTATATTTGCCGTCTTCATAAAATTCACTTGACGCTAAATCTACACATATTTTAACATCGTCCGTTGTGTAACCTGCATTTTCTATCGCCATAATTATCATTTCTAAGGCTTCTTCATTTGATGACAAATTTGGAGCGAAACCTCCCTCATCACCAACAGAAGTAACATAATCTCTGTCCTGTAAAATATGTTTTAAAGCATAAAAAATTTCAGACCCCATTCTTACGGCTTCTTGAAAGCAATCCGCACCAACAGGGGCTATCATAAATTCTTGACAATCTATATTGTTATCAGCGTGAACACCACCATTGATAATATTCATCAACGGAACAGGTAATGTAATTGCCGAAATACCGCCTAAATATCTGTATAAAGGCATTTTAAACGCCAGAGAAGCAGCCTTTGCAACAGCAAGAGAAACACCCAATATTGCATTTGCTCCCAGTCTTGACTTATTATCCGTACCGTCAAGTTCTAGCATTAATCGGTCTATATTAAATTGATTTGAAGCATCCTCACCTATTAACTCAGGAGCAATTATGTTATTAACATTATTAACAGCCTTTGTAACACCTTTTCCGCCAAAACGGCTGCGTTCGTTATCTCTAAGTTCTAAAGCTTCATATATACCTGTTGACGCACCTGAAGGTACAGATGCTCTGCCAACAACACCCGAAGCTAATTTTACATCAACTTCAACCGTAGGATTACCTCTTGAATCAAGTATTTGTCTTGCTACAATGTCTTCAATTACGGTTGGCATATTTTTCTCCTTTTACTAGATACAAACCAATTATTTCACAAAGTTTACACTATTTCAATAGTAGTAATGTTTATGTTAATATTGTGACATAGAAAAAGGAGTATGTCATGGGTATAAAATCAATAATTCTTGCTGCCGGAAAAGGTACCAGAATGAAATCTGAAAAATCAAAAGTGTTACATAATATTTTTGATAAAACTTTATTAGGATATGTGTTAGATGCAGTAAACAATACTCACATGGTTGAGCAATCTTATGTTATTGTCGGACATCAGGCAGAAGCCGTAACTGAATTTGTAAATAATCATTATGCTGATAACAGTAAAACAATTTTACAATCACCACAACTTGGCACAGGTCACGCTGTTAGCATGGCTTGCACAGAATTAGAAAATTTTGACGGAGAAGTAATTATTCTTTGTGGCGATACCCCACTTATAACTTCAGATACAATTTCTGATTTTATTGAATATCATAAAGAAAATAAAGCAGACATAACAGTAATGAGTGCTATTTTTGAAAATCCGTTTAATTACGGAAGAATAGTCAGAAATCTCGACAAAACACTTAAAAAAATCGTTGAAGAAAAAGATGCAACAATTGAGGAAAAACAAATTCAAGAAGTAAATGCGGGAATTTATTGCATTAACTGGAACAAAGTTAAAAAAGCATTTACAGAACTAAAAAGTAACAATGCTCAAGGTGAATATTATCTTACAGACATAATTTCATGGGGTGTAAAACACGACTTAAATGTTCAGGCATACACGTTAAAAGACAATACTGAAATATTGGGTATAAACTCTAAGCTTCAGCTTTCTGAAGCCGCAAAGATTTTAAATAAAAGAAATCTTGTTAAATTAATGAAAAACGGAGTTACGATTGTTGACCCTGATACAACTTGGATTAGTGCAGACACAGAAATAGGAACAGATACTATAATTTACCCTTCTGTTTATATTACGGGGAAAAATACTATTGGTTCAAACTGCACCATCGGTCCAATGGCTCACTTAAGAGGAAACGTTGAAGTCGGCAACAATGTCCGCATTGGCAATTTTGTTGAAGTAAAAAATTCAATTATAAAAGATAACACAAATGTTTCACATTTAAGTTACGTTGGGGACAGTGAATTAGGTTCTCACGTAAATATCGGAGCAGGAACTATTACAGCAAATTATAATCCTGTAACAAAGGTTAAAAACAGAACAATAATAGGTGATTATGCAAATACAGGTTCTAATTCCGTTTTGGTTGCACCAATTGAATTAGAAGAAGGAGCATTTGTAGCCGCAGGTGCAGTTGCAACCAAAAACGTAAAATCTTGGGCATTAGCATTAAGTCGTGCACCTATGAAAATTTTTGAAAATTGGGTAAAACAAGCAAAATAAGGAATTTAAAATGACAATAAAACCTTGGAATGAATATTTTTTAGATTTAGCCAAAACCTGTTCCAGCCGTTCAAACTGTATTAGAGCACAAGTTGGTGCAGTTATTGTAGGTGAAGATAAAAAAATTAAAGCAACAGGTTATAACGGAACACCATCAAAAGTTGAATCTTGTGTTGAAAGAGGTGAATGTTTCCGTATAAAGAATAACATTGAATCAGGTACAAGATATGAAACTTGCCGTTCAATCCATGCTGAACAAAATGCTATTATTCAAGCAGGACAAGACAGATGTCAAAATGCAACTATGTACATCTGGGGACATCAAATGATTTGCATATTATGCAAAAGATTTATTGTTCAATCAGGAATAAAAGATGTATATTTACAAAAAGATGAAAATTCTGAAATAAAACATGTATCGGTAGATGACATAAGACGTGAACTTGAAGAACAACAATAACGGTATCATTATGGAATATACAGACTTTGATTTTAACTCAAAAAAAATAGCAGTCATTTTTAACGAGTGCGTTAAAAATCCATATCCGATACTACAAAATTTAGAACAAACACTGCTAGACAAAGGTGCAAATCCTGAAGTACTTGAGCTAAAAGAAATCAAATACGGCTTTGATTTTGTTTTTGCTGTTGGAGGAGATGGTACAATTCTCCACGTTGCAAAGTTCTATGCAATGTCACAAACTCCGGTTTTAGGAATAAATTTAGGTCGCTTAGGTTTTTTATCTCAAGTAAACACTGATAAAATACAATATGCAGTTGACTGCGTATACCAAAATAAATTCAACATTGAAAAAAGAATAATGCTGCAATCAGAAAAATATTATGCTCTTAATGACTTTGTTGTGAAAGGTATCTCAAAAACACGTTCAGCAAAATTTGTACTAAAAATTAACGACAAATACGTGTGCGAATATATTGCAGACGGATTAATTATCTCAACTCCGACAGGTTCAACCGCCTACGGTTTGTCAGCCGGCGGACCGGTTTTACATCCAAATCTTGAAGCATTTGTAATTGTACCTATATGTCCTCACACATTGAATGCAAGACCAATTGTAGTACCATCAAGCGAAAATATCACGATAACTTCATTTGAAGATGACGTAAAAGAGTTTAATTTAATAATTGACGGGTCGGAAAATATTGAAACCGATAAAGAAATTATAATCACAAAAGCACCACATACGGCTCATCTTGCATTACTGGAAGATGATATCTTTTACTCTGTACTCAGAAATAAATTAAATTGGGGAGTTTCACCAAAAAGCCTATGATTAAGTCTATTCACATAAAAAATTACATATTGATAGATGACTTAACCATTGATTTTTCAAACGGATTGAACGTCATTACAGGTGAAACCGGTGCAGGTAAAAGTATTCTGCTTAACGCAATTGATATTGCCTTTGGTGCAAAAGCAACCTCTGACTTAATAAAAAAAGGCTGCGATAAAGCGTTAATTGAATTATTTGTTAGCACAAAAGAGAATTTAAGAGAACTACTGGAATCAAACGGCATAGAATTTGACAACGAAATTTCGGTTGTCAGAGAAATTACTCAATCCGCTTCAAGAATAAGAATTAATGGAACAATAGTAAATCAAAATTTCGTTAAAGAATTAAGAGAACAAGTATTAGATATTCATTCTCAGCATCAAACTTATTCTTTTCTACAACCAAAATCACATATTACACTTTTAGACAACTATGCAAAAGAATTTTATGGACAAGATTTAGAATACTATAAAGAACTTTATAAAAAATATCAAAAAATATTGAAACAACTCGAAAGTTCAAAACAATCTTCGAGTATAACAGAATCTGAAATTGATTTTTTAAAATTTCAAATAAATGAAATAGATGAAGCAAAAATTGAAGACATTGAAGAAGACTCAAAATTAAAACAAGAATTGGATATTTTACAAAATGCTGAAAAGCTTAAAGAATTAACTTATTCATCATATCAAATTTTAAATAGCGACGAAGGTTCAATTCTTGACGCACTTCTACAAGTTAAATCAAACATTACAAAAGCAGCAAACACAGATTCAAATCTTGAAAGCATAGAATCTCAAATTACCGATTTGACTGAACTCACAAGAGATTTATCTGCAAATTTAAGAGATTATACACAAACAATATCAGCAGATGAAAACAGATTAAATGAAATTCAAGAACGATTATACACCTTTGACAAATTAAAAAGAAAATATGGTTCAACATTAGAAAACATAATGAAAACTTATGATGAATTATCAAATAAATTAAATTCTATCGAATTTTCATCTAAAAATATAGAAGAACTTGAAAACGAACTTGAAAAAATTACAAAAGAATTAAATGACCAAGCAGAAACTATATCAGAAAACAGAAAAAATTACGCACTTGTGTTATCAGCCTTGATAGAAGACGAACTGGAAAAATTAGAACTACCAAAATCACGTTTTGAAATACGAATAAATAAAACAGATATAAATCAAAATGGAACTGACGATGTTGAATTTTACATATCAACAAATATTTCTCAAGACTTAACACCACTTGCAAAAACTGCCTCAGGAGGCGAAATATCAAGAGTAATGCTTGCCATTAAAACTATTTTTGCAAAAGCAGACGAAATTGACACTGTGATATTCGATGAAATAGATACAGGTATTTCAGGCAAAGCCGCTCAAGCAGTAGCAGAAGAAATTTCTGCACTTTCAAAATACAGACAAATAATACTTATAACACACCAAGCAATTATTGCGGCAAAATCAGATTTACATTTATTTGTAGAAAAAATACAAGGTAACGAAACATTTGTCAACATTAAAGCACTTGACGAAAATGAAAAAATATCTGCTATCGCAAGCCTTACATCAGGCTCAGAAACAGAAGAAGCATTAAAATTTGCTAAATCACTACTTTCAGATAAATAAATTATTAATTGTACACAAACTCAATATAAATTTACGTTATTTATAAAAATTTCAATAAAAGTAATACTTTTTCCTAATGTATTAATAAACAACTAATCACATAATATTACATATAAGGATATTAAGATGTATATGAAAAAGATATTTATAAGTGTAATATTATCGGTAATTTTAAATATGCCTGCATTTTCGGCTTGCACTGTTACAGGCGGAGCCTGCTCAATAAATGACATTATAAAAACCACAAAAAATGATAAGCAAGAGCAAAAACAGAAAAAAAGTCTAAAACATAAAACAAAAAATAAAATCAATAAAACAAATACGGTAAAAAATAATTACCGTACTCGTTTTAAAACTAAATAAAATTTTAAAATTAAGCCTTTGCTAACTGTCTGCCTGCTTGTGCTCTAACAATAGGACTAATATCATCCGCAGCAGCATTTAATAAAGATTTAACATCTGCTTGTTTGTTATGATTTGTAGCATAACCCAATGAAGCAACAGCAGCTTCTCTTACACTTTCATTAGGATTTGTAGCAAGATTTTTAACAATATGCTCCATTCCAACTAAATCTTTAGGAGGTACATCAACATTTCCCATTGATTTTACTTCATCTGAAAATAACTTTTGCAAAGTAGCAGTAGTAAACATTGCGTATTCTTTATTTCTATCTGCCAACTTTTTGTCTTTTTCATTTAATGCAGATGTATCTTTATTCATTATATCGGCAAGAGAGTCAATAACTTTTGAATCAAGCATTTCTCCAGCCTTTTCAGGAGCATAAGTTGCAACTTCAGCCATTGCTTCCATTGCATCTGCTTGTTCTTCATAATCTGAACTATTCAAAATAGTCAACAAACCTTCTAAATCAATACCTGTTTTCATAGCCTCAGGTTTAACAATTTCAGGCTTATTCTTTTTAACTTCAGCATTAACCTCTGATTTATCATCAGCGGCTTTATTTTCAGTTTTTTCTTGTGGCTTTACACCTTTTTGAGCAGCAAGAATTTCAGCCATTGTACTTTCTACGGTCTTTTCTTGTTTTTTATTTTCAACCTTTGGAGTATCAGCAACTTTCTTTTCATCTTGCTTAACCTCAACTTTTTTAGGTTCAAAAACCGAAGTTTGAGGAACATTGTATATCACACCCGGTTGAACCGGTTGAGAAACTTGCGGAAAATTATGCGGAATAACATCTATCTTTATGGTATAAGGTACCATTGGATTAATCATATTCGGAGGCAATATATTTGGCATTCCGACAGGATTACTTACAAAAGTCATTATAACCTTTCCTTTTTACACACTACATGTTTTAAAAAGGTCATAAATATAAAAAATTGTTAGTATTTCAGATATTATTAAAAATTTGTTACAATTTTTTCTTCAATATTAATAACATCTATACCGCAAAACTCAAATATTTTTTTTATGTTATTCGGGTTACGTGAACGTTCACGAACAATTAATGCACCGACTATTGCCTCCAACTGCGACATTGGCATCATATTTGGAGGTAAATCTTCAAATTGATATTCTGTTTTTAATGCATTTTGCAAAAATTTACAGTCAGCAGGTGTTCTTTCTTTGTAATAAGAGCTCAAGCTCAATTTTTGACGTGTCAAATATAACTCAAATCTTGAAATATCAATACCTTTTTCAACTAAAGATATAAAATATTCACATCCTCTCGTTGAATATCGTTGTGTCCAATTATCTTTATTAAGTAAATTTTCATTAGTTCGGACCATTTGATAAGGCTTTGACAAAATTCTCCATTTGCCTTCTAACATAGAATTATCCCAAGGCAAAGAGATAGCAACATGCGACTTACTCAAAGAAGAATAATTATCCATAAAATATTGAATATCTTTCATCGTATATAGTTTATCCAGAAAAATAATTTTTCCGAAACTGTCGATAACTGCAACACCTGTATCAACAGTTGATGCCATTGACATTGATATACCCATGTAATATTCCATTTTACTGCCCTACCATATCAAATTGCTTATTGATATCACGTTGCAAAATTTTATTATTTTTAGAATTATTTAGCCAATTATCATCTTCATTTTGATTTTTAACAGAAGAAGCATCACCTTTACCAACTTGCTCATAAATAGATTTATTTTTTATAGATATGGAATTATCTTCTTGTGTGTCAGAAACTTCATTAGAAGTTGATTGTCTGTCTTTCAAATTTACACTGTTAATTTGCTCTGCATCAGAATTATTTTTTGATTTTTTAGCCCTACTTTCTTTCAAACGTTTAAGCTCCGGTGAAGACTGCGTAACAGTCTGTAATGCAAGTTCTCTTTCCTTTTGGAACTGTTCCTGAGCCTGTTTAGATTTAACTAAAATACTAACAGAAGCATGCTCTAAACCTTTAAATTTATTTTTGAGAACTAAAATTTCAACACGTCTGTTTTTAGCACGATTTTCAGGTGTTATATTATCAATAACAGGTCTTGTATCACCATAGCCAACCGCAGTAAAAAGATTAGGCATAAATTTAAATCTTTGAATTAAATATCTGATAATGGAACTTGAACGAGCACCTGATAATTCCCAATTTGAAGGATATAAAAAGCTGTTTATTGGTTGATTGTCAGTATGCCCTTCAACTCTTATATAATGCAAAGCAAACTTTTCACTTATTAAAGCACCAATGTTATCAAGAGTTTTTAAGGCTTTATCGGTCAGCGTTGCAGACGCAGAATAAAAAAGAAAATCATCTTTAAATGAAATAACTAAACCTGCATCAGTAAGTTTTGCATCAACACCTTGCAATTCGCCATTTTTTTTCATTTCATCAACAGATTCTTTAATATCCTTAAATGACTGTTCTTCATACTTTTGACTAACATATTCCATCATTAAAGGTGGAATGGCAGAATCAGCAATTTCAAAATCTAATAAACTTTCTTTACCTGTTAAAATAGAATCAGTACCCTCTAAAAGACTTGGAGCATTAAATGCTTTTTTCATACCGTCTTCTAATTTACCCAAATCAGAAAGGTCAATTTGCGACAAAGCGTATAACACAACGAAAGTAGCAAAAAGAAGCGTAATAAAATCCCCGTATGAAACGAGCCATCTTTCAAGATTTTCATGTTCTTCAGGTGGTTTCTTTTTTGCCATAACTCAACTACTCTTCTGATTTCTTACCTTCTTGTTGATCAATTATAAATGACCTTAACTTACGCTCTATCAAAGCAGGAGATTCACCTGCTTGAATAGCAAGTATTCCTTCAAGCATAACTTCTTTTGCTAAGAACACTTTACCATAATTAAATTTTATACGTGTACCCAAAGGAATTAAAAATAAGTTTGCAGCAAATAAGCCGTAAATAGTTGCAACGAATGCAACGGCAATACCTGCACCCAGTGCTGACGGGTCAGATAAATTCTGCATAACCTGGATTAAACCCATAACAGCACCGATAATACCTAAAGTTGGAGAATATCCGCCTGCGGATTCAAAAACTTTTGCCGCAGCATGAACCTCTGCTTCCATTTGGCTAATTTGATTTTCCAACATACCTTGAACTAAAGTCGGATCAGCACCGTCTGCAACAGCCTCAAGACCCAAAGTCATTATAGGATCAGAAGCACCCTTTGCTTCTTTTTCTAAAACAATTAATCCTTCACGTCTTGCTTTTTGAGCAAACTTTACAATTTCAGCAATAATAGCCTCCATATCAACAGCAGGTGGCATAAAAACGTCTTTAATAAGCATAATAGCCTTTTTTAGAACATTCGGCGGGAAGCTTAACACAACGGCACCTGCCGTACCGCCAAAAACAATGAATGCTGCCGTAATTTGCAACAATTGCCCCAAATTACCACCTTCCATCGCTTGACCTACAAGGATGAAAGTTACACCTAAAAACATACCTACTACTGCAAATATATCCATGATTTTACTCCATATTTATCTCTTTTATATTAAACTATAATTTTGCTCATTCTAACTCATGCATATAGTCTATTTTAAAAGAATTATAGGAATTCCTCACGAATAATAGTCATCAACTCAGGTTCACCATCTGTTGCTAAAACAGTATGCTCAAAATGAGCCGATGGCTTTCTGTCCAGTGTTTGTACAGTCCAACCGTCAGCAAGAGATTCAACTTCATCACAACCTAAATTTATCATTGGTTCAATTGCAATAACATATCCTGATTTTATCAAAGTCTTGTCGCCTACTCTGTAATTAAATAAAAACGGGTCTTCATGCATTGTATGACCTACACCGTGTCCGCCATATTGTCTTACAATTCCATAACCGTCACGCTTTGCAACATCTTCAACTGCACCTGAGATATCATCTAAAACATTACCTGCACGCATTTTACTTATACCTGCATATAAAGCTTCCTCTGTAACTTGCAAAAGTTTTTTTAAATCTTCTGATATTTCACCAACAGGGTATGTCCATGCACTATCCCCAACAAGCCCGCCATACGTTGCACCTACATCAACACTAATTATATCACCTTCTTTTAATATTACATCTTTTGAAGGTATGCCGTGTACAACATTTTCGTTAATTGAGGTACAAATACTTGCCGGAAAACCATGATATCCCAAAAAAGTAGGTACTGCCTTATTAGATTTTATTACATCCATTGCAATATCGTCTAAATCTTTTGTACTTAAACCCGGACGAATATTTTCTTTCATTGCTTTATGAACAAGTGCAACAATATGCCCTGCATGCTTCATTCTCTTAATTTCATCTCTTGATTTTTTATTAATCATAAATAAATCCTTCTTTCACATAAAAAGAGTCTTACGACTCTTTTCATACTAATCGTTTACCGCCTTTAAAAGTCTTTCCCAAACTTCATCTATTGTACCGTTGGCATTAATTTTCCTAAGAACACCTTTATTTTCATAATATTCTGTTAAAGGAGCTGTTTCTTTATAATAAGTATCAAATCTTGCTCTTGCAATTTCTTCGGTGTCATCCTTTCTTTGAGTTAGCTCTTCACCGCATTTATCACAATGTACACCATCATTTGGAGCCTTAAACTTCATATTGTAAATTTCACCACATTTAGGGCAAGACTTTCTGTTTACAATTCTTTCAATCAACAACTCTGTATCAATATCAAAATAAACAGCTCTAAATTCAGATTCGGTTTTATCAACTTCTTTATTAATTTCTTCTAACATACCTGCTTGTTCAACACTTCTTGGAAATCCGTCAAGAACATAGCCATTTGCACAGTCAGCTTCTGAAAGTCTGCGTTTAATAATTGCAGCCACAACTTCAACAGGTACTAACTGACCTTTTGACATGTAACCTTCTGCAGTAATTCCTTCCGGAGTTTTGTTTTTAACAGCTGCTCTTAATAAAGAACCTGTATCTACATGCGGAAATTTTAAAAATTCTGCTAATTTACTTGTTTGAGTACCTTTGCCGCAAGCCGGAGGCCCTAAAAATATCAATTCTTTTTTCATTTTTTCTTCCTTTATATTTTAATAAATTGTAATCAACTAGGCATCAATATTTGTTGCATAAACAGCATGAGCCTGAATAAAATCTCTACGAGGTTCTACTTTATCACCCATCAATATATCAAATAACTGGTCACAAAGCATTGCATCCTCAAGATTAACTTTTAATAAAGTTCTTGAAGAAGGATCCATAGTGGTTTCCCACAATTGCTGAGGCATCATTTCACCAAGACCTTTAAATCGTTGTATCTGCAAACCTTTTGAGCCTCTATCATCTAATATCTTATGCAATTGGTCAAAGGACTTAATTGAAACAGTTTCGGAATCAGTTTCCAATAATAATTCGTCTTCTTCTTCAATTAAATATTCTCTAATTAATGGATATGCAGCTTTTAGACGCTTATACTCATTACTTTTTACAATACTTGGTGTAATTAGTACAAAATCGTCATCTGCTAACTGCATCTTTATATTATATTTAGCATTTTCTGCATTGTATTTAAGTTCAAGCTTATAATTCTTTGCTTCAGAAATATTATAATTTTCAGCATGGTCAACCAAATAATGAGATAAATATTCTAAATGTTCATTCATTTTTGCTTGGTCATCAAAATCTGCTTCCTTAATATCAGCACGAACCATACCTCTCAACATAACGGCAGGAATTCTGCCTAATATTGGGTTATTATAAGAATTGTAATATGCTGACATGTTAGAAATTAACTTCAATAACTCTTCACCCTGTGCTGATTTTGATTTTGCTTTATCAGATAAGCAAACAGACTTAATACCACGTTCTTTAAGCATTTTATCTAATGCTTTTTCGTCAAATAAATATTCGCTTGTTTTACCTTGTGTAATTTTATACAAAGGTGGTTGAGCAATATATACATAACCCTGTTCAATCAATGGTTTACAATACCTGAAGAAGAATGTAAGCATTAATGTTCTAATGTGAGCACCGTCAACATCGGCATCTGTCATGATGATAATTTTATGATATCTTAATTTTTCAATATTAACTTCTTCAGGATTTCTGCTTATTGTAACACCAAAAGCCTGAACCATAGATTGAATTTCGTTATTAGCATAAATTTTATCTAATCTTGCCTTTTCAACATTCAAAATTTTACCTCTTAAAGGCAAAATAGCTTGAAACATTCTGTTTCTGCCTTGTTTTGCCGAACCACCTGCGGAATCACCTTCGACAAGGAAAATTTCACATTTTTCAGGTTCCCTGTTTGAACAGTCAGCTAATTTACCCGGAAGTGTAGAATTTTCAAGAACAGTTTTTCTTCTTGTTAATTCTCTGGCTTTTCTTGCTGCTTCTCTTGCACGTTGTGCTTGAAGTGTCTTTTCAATAATTGTTCTTGCAATTTTTGGATTAAATTCAAGCCATTCTTGGAATTTATCTCTGATTGAATCTTGAACTGCACCCATTGCTTCTTGACTTCCAAGTTTTTCTTTTGTTTGACCTTCAAATTCAGGATTTGGAAGCTTTACGCTTACAATTGCTGTTAAACCCTCTCTAACATCATCACCTGTAAGATTTTGGTCAGAATCTTTTAAAATATTATTTTTTCTGGCATAATCATTTAAAACACGAGTAATACCATTTCTAAACCCTGTTAAATGAGTTCCGCCGCTGTGAGTATTAATATTGTTAGCAAAAGATAAAATACTTTCGTTATATGCATCCGTATATTGCATTGCAACTTCAATACGCATATCATCAACCATTTTGTCAATATATACAGGTTCTTCAAATAACGCTGTTTTATTTTTATTTAAGAACAAAACGTATTCAGCAATACCGCCTTCATAGTGGAAAACTTCTTCTTCATTTGTTTTACCATCAATAAATATAATTTTTAAACCTTTGTTCAAAAAAGCCATTTCACGAAGTCTGTTTGCAATAACATCTTTATCAACTTCAATAGTTTCTTGGAAAATTTCAGGGTCAGGCCAAAATCTTGATTTTGTACCTGTTTTATCAGTATCTCTAATCCTTTCAACAGGAGCAGAAGGTTCTCCTCTAAAGTATTCTTGCTTATAAACTCCGCCATCTCTTGAAACTTCTACAACCATTTTTTCTGATAAAGCATTTACAACAGATGCACCTACACCGTGAAGTCC
>DFEL01000058.1 GCA_002369055.1 Cyanobacteria bacterium UBA3803 | reverse complement strand
TGTGATTCTTCAATAGTTTGTTCTTTTATTTTTTCTGCCTGTTTCTGAATTTGTTTTATATCATCTGACTCACTTAATATTCTTGCCGCTTCATTTTTAGCATCCTGAATAATTTGTTCTGCATTTTTTTGAGCTTCAGCTTGTATTTGTTTTGTTGTGTTTAAGATATCTTGTGCCTCTTTTAATTCAGGAGGCAAAGACTTATATATTTCTTCAATAATTGCTTTTATTTCCTGCACTTTTACTATTATCAGATAATTTGGTAAAAGCGGAAAACTTTCTTCAAATTTTATTAACATTTTATCTAGTAAATATTCTATTATGTCTGTTTGATTTTCCATTTTAAATATCCTTTATTTTTTAATAATTAATTATAAAAAATTTAAAATTAATCGTCCAATCCTTTTATAACTTGGTTTTAAACTTTTTACATTGTTTAATAGCATTTGTTTAAATTTAGAAAATTTTAGTCAATATGTTTTAAAACCTGTTCTAAATTGTATTTATAATACTCTTTTAGTTTTTTAGGACTTTTAATTTTTACATCACAGCCCCATTTAAACAGTTCGCTTATAACGGAATATTTGCCACCGCAGGTGAATTTTACCTGAATATTACCGTTCTCAAGAGTTTTCATTTTTTGGGTGGGGTGAAAATGATAATTCAAAACATCATCTGCAACTTTTTTATCAAATTCGAGTTCAATGTTCATTAATTCTTCTTGATATATGCCAAAAGAGTTGTTACAGTATTCTTTTAATGAAAATTTTTCATCTTTTTCAAAATATTCGTCTAAAATCTGTACATTATTCATTTTGTCTATTTTATAAAGTCTTAAATCTTTTACATGGTCGTTGTAACCTGCAAGGTAATATCTGTCTGAAATTATTATTCCGTAAGGATTTAACTTTACATTTTTAATTTCATTGTTTACCTTATAATCAAAATTGATTTTTTTAAAAGAAAGTATTGCCTTTCTTATTAATTCCAAGTTTTTGACATCTGTTGTAAATTTGTAATACTGCCTTACGGCAACACCTTCTGCTTCAAGCAGAGCTTCAATATCTGTTTCAAGCGATTTTATGTTTTTTTGCGGAGTAAGAGCCATTATTTTATTTGTTAAATCCTCAATTTGAATTCTTCTTGATTCATCAGTAGAAAGATTTTTCAAATACTCAAGGTTTGCAAAATCATCGGCCGTAAATGAAATCAAGTAATTCATTGTACCTTTTACAAACCGCCAGCGTTTCTTTTTATCATTTGACGGCACTTCTTCAACTTTGTCAGGAAACAAATTGAATAATAAGTCTTTCATTCTTTCTGCAGTTCTGCGGGAGCATTCAAAATGGTCTTTAATATCATCGATACAAAGCCCATAATATGTATTTTGAAACATTGTTGCAAGTTCAATAATTTCTTCTGTTTTGTTTAATCTTGACATAAATTTATACCTCATAATGAAATCTATAATCACATTATAAAGTATGCTCATGTCATTTTCGGTCGCACAAAATATTTTATAAATAATGTCCAATTTTGACGTGGTCAGATGTTACAATAAAGCATGTATAACAAAAAGGAGTAATTATGATAAAAGACGAAACTATCCAAAAAGTTTATGAGCAAGTTGTTGAGCCGAATGAACCAGTATTAAAAACAGGATTTTATGATTTAGATGAAATTTTAAAGGGTATTGAGAAATCAAGTCTGATTACAATAGGTGCAAGACCTGCAATGGGTAAAACTGCATTTATGACGAATCTTATGCTTAATTTACTTGAACAAAAGAAAAAATGTTTATATTTTTCTTTGGAAATGAGTGAAATACGAGTTGTAAAACGACTTATCGGGCAAATCGGTGAAATAGATTCTATGCTTATGAGTAGTCCTGGTCAAATAGCAACACGAAAAAAAGAAATAGAAAAATTTACAGAAGCCTTAAATAAAATTACAAAATACGATTTAACAATATTTGATGGGGCAATGAATATCAAAGACATCAAAGAAAAAATTGAGGAAGAAAAACCGGATTGTGTATTTATTGATTATTTGCAGTTGATACAATATTCTGGCAAAAAAGCCCGTACTGAAGCGATTGACGATATTATGACAGAGTTGAAAAATACAGCAAAAGAAAATAATTGTACGATTTTTCTAACATCTCAATTATCAAGAGCATTAGAAAACAGATATGATAAAAGACCAATGTTATCTGATTTAAGAGATAGCGGTTCTATTGAAAATATTTCAGATGTTGTTCTTTTTATCTACAGAGATGATTATTATAATTCAGTAAGTGATGAAAATGATGAAGATTATCTGCAAAACAAAGGTGAAGCAGATATTATTGTTGCAAAAAACAAGTATGGGCCAACTGATTATGTAAAATTATTATTTAGAAGTTCTATTATGAAATTTTTGGAGCCTGTAAGACATGAGTTGTTCTAATAAAATTTTTATAAGCGAAGATTTGTATTATACGGTAAAAAGAGTGAAAAAACGTATAATACACATCCCCTGTGATAAATTAAAATCAAAACAAAGATTTTTTCTTAACGCAATAAAATGGGTATATCCGTACAGTACGAATATTCTTAAAGTTGCACAAATTCACTCGGGCAAAAAGTGGATTTTAAAAATGGACATAAAATCATTTTACGATTCTGTTCCGCTGCCTCAAATTGAAAAAGTCGTTAAATCTGTTTGCACGAGAATTGGCAATGACGTAAGTGTTATACAGTCGGTTAATTTAGTAACCTTAAACGGCAAATTGCCAACAGGTGCTCCGACATCCGCACATATTGCAAATGCTTGTTTTAAACCGATAGACAGAGAAATTTTTAATGTCTGCCGTATTTATAATGTTGATTTTTCAAGGTATGTTGATGATTTGACATTTTCTTCTTATTGCAAAGAAACACTGAATATCATAGAAAAACGAGTTAAAAATATTCTGAAATACTACGGATATGAGGTTAATAACAGAAAAACAAAATACATAAGCGACAACAAACAACAGAATGTTTTAGGGCTTGTTGTTAATAATTATCAGGTAAGATTACCGAAAGAATTTAAGCGAAAAATACGTGCAATGCTCCATAATTACGCAATTCGTTACGGATATTTGACTCAAAAGGAATCAAAACACCTGATATGGAATGAGCATTCAGACCAACAACTTGCAGGATATATGGCTTACATAAAACAAGTTGATAAAACTTTTTACAAACAATTAAAGGATTACACAACCAAGTTATCCTTAAAGTATCATGCTTTATTTATTTGTATATAATCAAGAAACCGACCTTTGAAAAAGGTCGGGCTTGATAGGGAACAGTCGGCAGTGTTGTGTTAAAATATGAAATAAAAAAGGAGTAATAAAAATGAAAAAAGATAGTAAAGTATTGTTTGAAGAATTTAAAAATTGTAAACGATATTCTATTGAAGAATTAAGGGCAAACAATTATGAACAAATAAAACAATTAAACTCAAATATAGTTTATTTTGTTGAAGTTCCCGATAATTTCGAAGTTGAAATTTTAAATAGAACAACTGGACCAAAAGTTACAAATGCATGGAAAACAAATGAGAGTCTTCATAAAGATCCTTTATATTATGATTTAAACGAACGTTTTAATCTATCTGATAAAAAAATATTAAATATTGGAAAAGGAGAACGAAAAAATAATAAAGGTTATCAAAGATTTATTGATTATTTAGAGTATGGAACCGGATTGCCAAAACCTCACGATGGTGGCAGAAGTATTTGGCAAATTAAAAATAATCACAAATTGAATATATTTTTTATATCTTGTAAAAATGCTGCATTTTACGAATATCAATTAATTGAACAATATAAAAAAGAAAACAATGGTAATAAACCATTAGCAAATAAAAATAGTGGTAACTCAAAAACTTCTAAACTGGATTGTAAAGGTTGTCCAAGACAAAATATATGTAGTGCCAATAAATAAAGGTAGATTATATGTGTTTACAAGAAAAGCACTTATAAATGTCATGCTGAATTTATTTCAGCATCTTGCAAATAAACAGATTATGAAACGAGTTCAGAATGACAAAAACCTTGATTATAGAACATTATTGGGAAAATGAATATTAAGTAATATCAAGAAACCGACCTTTGAAAAAGGTCGGGCTTGAAGGGTAGCGTTAACGAACGAAGTTCGTTAACAGTATGTCCCAGATTATTTTTCGTGGCATAAGCGAAACGCTTGCCTTATATTCTTATTATAAAATATAACCACGTCAAAAACGGTCATCATAAGTATTTTATGTTAATCACTTGTAACAAAGATGTTTTCATCGCAAATTAGGGCAGTTAGTTTTTCGTTCTCACTTCTGCCGCTATTTGTATTTATTCCGATTTTATCATCATCAATATACGGTGCATAAAAAGGAGTATGACCGAAAATCACTTTTTGTTTAAGTTGATGCTTTTTGTATATAAAATTATCTCTTATCCATAAAAAATCTTCTTTCTCCTGTTCTTCAAGCGGTTTATCAGGTCTTATTCCTGCGTGAACAAAAAAATATTTTTCCGTTTGGTAGTATAATTTAAGATTTTTTAGAAACTGAACGTGAGATTTTGGTAAAAAGAAATCTCCGTAACTGTCAAAAGTTGTAACTCCACCGACTGAAAGCCAATATTCAACATCATCCTGATTTTTTGTCTTTAAGACTTTCAAAAGAATATCTTCGTGGTTTCCCATTAAAAATATGCAGTTTGTTTCTTTTTGAAGTTCTATAAGCCGTTCAATTACTGCTTTTGGATTATGTCCGACATCAATGTAATCGCCAAGAAAAACAACCGTATCAGATTTGGTCAAATTTAATTTATCCAAAAGTGAATTAAGTTTTTCTATTTCGCCGTGAATATCACCTATTGCTATCAATCTTTCTTTCATAATTTCAGTATATCAGACGACTACGTCATTTTACGGCATATATATCGGATATTTTTAATATAATGACAAAAGGATATTATATATTTTTTCATCAACAAATTTGAATGCATTAGATAAACTGACATTTTTATCTAAATGGTCTTTTAAAATATCGCCATTTCGTAAAATAAGGATATTGTCAATATATTTTTTTATTTCTTCAATACCTTCTAATGCTCTCTCTTTCCTCCTTCTGCCTTCAAAACTAAACGGAATTGTCAAGATAGCTAAAGTTCGGATTTTCATTTCAGAAGCGTACTTTGCAATAACCTGTGTCGCCCCTGTACTGCAGCCACCTCCAAGCCCTGCTATTATAATGAGTTGTGTTGTATTTTCTAACAAGTGCGTAATCTCATTTAGACTTTCTTCAGCTGCTGCTATACCTCTTGACACATCACCTCCGCAACCCAAACCTGCACATGTATTTTTACCGATTTGTAAAGTGCGGTGTGCTTTTGAACTTTCTAACATTTGTTTATCGGTATTTATGCAGACCAAATCAAATTTATTACTGTCTAATTTGTCTGATATATAATTTATAACATTTCCAGCACCACTACCAATACCTAAAATTGTAATTTTATCCATAGTAAACTCCTTTCATAATTGATTTACAAGCTAAGTATATACTGTTGATATGTCAAAATCGGGCGTAAAAATTTTTATATATTTTTTCATCACAATACCGAATACTTGCAATAAGTTTGTCAACAACATCTGTGTTTATTTTGGTTTCTCTCCAGCGTTTTAATGATTGTTCAAAACTCTCCTTATATGATGTAAATTTATAAAATGTATCTGTGCAACTTGCATTATTATGGAAATTAATAGTTTGCCAATGCTTTAGTAAGTATTCATAAGCATTGGTAGCAATTTTAAATTTTGCTGTAGCAAGTTTTTTGTTTTCTTCAAGTTTAAAAAGGTCAGGATGATTTAACTTAACAAACTGTCTGTATGCTGATTTTATTTTTTGTTCAGCAAGTGGAGTTGTTAACTTTAATATTTTAATATATTTAGTATTATTTTCTTTGCTATAGAAAAATTTTTGCATAAAAAAGAGTGCCTCCATTAACATGTTAGCACTCAGGTGCGTCATTTCGTGGCATAAAAGGTTTATTCTATACCTTTTTGTTTAAGTAATTCTATTATAAAATTTTGAATTTGTTTTTCATCATCTAAATTTAATAATGATAAATTTAAAAATTCATCAGGATATATCAATATTTGTGAATTATTTATTTTTACTACTGTATTATACAAATCATATTTAGCATCTATACTTTTTGCTCTTAAAAAATATGCCAAAAACTTACCTGTTTTATGGATTTTATTAAATATTTCGCCTTTATATTCTAATGTTGTTTCTTCCAAAAAATTACAGTACATTTTTAATTTTTCTCGGATTTTACTATCTAATTCAATATCTGTATTGTTAAAAATTTTTATAAAAGATTTTAGTATATTTTTGCCAAACCAAGCATTATAATATCCGGCAAACCATTCTTTATTATTTTTAAAATCTTCATCATTTATTTTTAATCTACAATGTTCATTATCTAATCTAATAAACATTTTGTACTTTTTGTCTGTTAGTTCTAAAATTTGTTTTTTGTATTCCACACATTGAAAATAGCCGTTTTTTCTGTTATGAGAATCAGACTTAAATTTATTTTCTATGACACAACTAAAATTATTACCTTTTACACAAATATCCGTTGGAATACCTTTATACTGTTTGTAGATTTTAATGTCATTAAAATCCAAATCCTTTATATCAATTTTTAAATCATTCTCATTATCTTCGCAGTAAACATTATCAATGATAACTGATTTTAAAAAGTTTTTAAAAAAAATGATGTTATATTCAAAAAATTCTATTAAGTAATTACTATTTATTGTTTCATTCCATCTTTCCGAATGAGGGTCATTTTCACGGTTTGTTTTAAAAATATCTATATAATGTTTTAATTGTTCATTTGTAATTGACTCTGCCATAAAATAATCCTTTCTTTTGCATAAAAATAAAAGTGCCAACATATTCATGTTAGCACTCCGGTATGTCATTTTGTGGCATATTTATACAATTTTAATTTATTCACAAAAAATGATTGACTGATTTATTTTATTTCTTAGCTTTTCAAATAAATCAGCTTCTGATAGAAGTACATTTTTAAAATATTCGTTTTCACTGACAATTTCAACACTTCCCTTTTCAGCTTGATTTTGAAAGTTTAATATTATTTTGTTATTTCTATGGTCAAGATATAGATGTTCATTGTCGTGATAATCAAGGGTACTATCATCTTTTGAGCAACGAAAAGATAAAGAACTGCCATTTTCTTTCCATTTGTGTAAAATATGCAAATCTAATTCTTTTAAAATTTTTACTAATGTTTCATTATATCTATCAGGTACAGTATGCCAAATAAAGTTATGCAGTGTATTATGTAAGATATCATCTTGAGTTTGTGCAGGTAATATGTATTTTTCAAAATTATCTTTTACTTTTAATATATCAAGGCATAATCTTGTTTCATTTTCATTCATTAAATAATATTTTTCATTCAACAAATTGATATATTGATTTAATACTCCGACTAAATTATTATCCGTGCTGTGAATATTTGAAGTAAGTTCTTTAAGAATATATAAAATGTTATTTTTGAATGTCGCAAGACGATAATTTTCTGAAAAATTAAATTTATCAATATCATCATTCATATAACCTTTTTGTTTTTTTAATTTATCGAAACATTCATCATCTATATCTAAAAAAATAAAATATTTGTCTTTATCAAGGTTTTTATAATAATTATAGTATCTTTTACATTGAGAATTTGTTTCTTTAGCCCCAAATTTAACTTCTACAAGATACATAAATTTATCATTTTCTATAATTATGTCCGGTCTTCCAAATTCATTGGAATCTTCCCTTGTTATAGAAACATCCTCTAAATTGTATTGATCTGCATTAATTGATAAACTTTTTAAAAATTTATACAAAAATTGAGTTTTTAAATTATGACTTTCATTCGGATTTAACAACCAAGCAATAATATTTGAATGCCTGTTTTCGCTACCTTTTTGCATACCTAAAACTTTAAAAATATTAAACCTTGCTGTTTTTTCAAGGTAAAGTTTTAATGCATCTTCCTTTGTCATTGATTTTTCCATAAAATACCCTTTCTTTTGCATAAAAATAAAAGTGCCAACATATTCATGTTAGCACTCCGGTATGTCATTTTGTGGCATAATATATCTTTTATTCAATATTTGGCAAATATTTATAATATTGTTTTTTTATATCTTCCCATGTATTCTTGTTCTCATTTTTTATATCACAGCATATATTCCACAATAATTTTTTATTAATAATTTTTGTGTATGGGTTAAAGTGATCTTTATTCGTTGTTCTGTGCAATTCGCAATATTCTATGTACTGGCAAAGAAGATGTATTATTGTTTTGTAATTTTCCTTTTCTAATATACTCTTAAAATCAATTTTTTCATAAGCATTTGCTTCTTTGTTATCTAAAATTCCTAATACTTCATAATTAAAATGGCATGTTGGTATTAAAATATCATTTTCAAATAAATCTTTATTGTTTTCAAATAAATAATTATATAAAATTTGAACTATATTATAATGTTCCAATATAACATAGTCATTATCATAAAGTAATTTCTTAATTTTTTTATTTTTATATGCGCCATTGTATTCTTTTGAACAATGTTTATCAGTTAGTTTACATTCAGGGAAATAATCATCATTTGCACAAATAAAAACAAAAGCTTTATCGTAATCTGGATACTTATCATTAGTTTCTTTTTTGTATTTTTCAATTTGAGTACAGTTAGTATCTGCTTGTATTTTAGCCGCAATTTTATTTTCAATAACACATATAAATCTTGCATTATCGGAAATTAGAACAATATCAGTATTACATATTTTCAAATGGTCTTCATTTTTTTGTGGTTTTAAATCACTTATAACAGAATTTATAAAATTATCAAATTCAATTACATTTTTGCTATTAACTCTTATATTATCTTTTATTTTTAATAAAAATTCTTTTATACAATATTCTTTTAGTTCTTTTATTTTAGTGTCACTCGTATTAGATGTGACATCAAATAACCATTTATATAATTCTGAAATACTATTTTCACCCATATTTTTTTGTTCCAAAGTATTATTATTGCAACAATTTTCATGTCTTATGCAATATTCAACATAAGCATTTAATTTTTCTATGTTTTCTTCTAATGTGTTTGTCATTTTCATTCTCCTATTGGTACTAAACTTTATTCACTATCATTAAATCTGTACGAAGATAACCTATCAGCACTTATATTTTCAATGATATTAGGAATATTTTTACTTTTTAAATCCATATACTAATTATAGTATAAATTAGATTTTCACAGTAATTTTACAACCATGACCGTTTTTTCTTATGATTCTGATATCTATTTGCTCAATTCAATTATTATTTCTTTTTCTTTTAATGTTTCATCAATTTTAATTTCTAATAAAATTTTTGCATCATCATCAATAAATTGATTAATTATTGTATTTCTTGCAACGACTTCGTTTATTCCGACTTCAGTACCAGTTCTAAATTCAATTTTTATTTGATTATTTGAACTATTACTTAAAAATTCTTTAATTTTGATTAGTTCATCCGTAATTTCTTTATTGATTGTAAGTTTATCCATATCTTTACCTCCGATTTTACGCTGTTGGGCTATTACAAAAAATTATTCACGCAACTCTGGGTATAAAAAAACTTCAATATTTTCAATAACAAACTTATGTAAAATTGAAAATATTAAAGAAAAAATTTGATAAACTATATTTATTGCCATTAACAAGTGAAGATACAAACCAAATGTGGTATTAATATTCGCTTTTATTACACAAGCAACAATTACAACTAAAATTAAAAGAAAGGCAATAAACATGTTTATTGTTGCATCAAGTTTTGTTAATGTTAAAAACTGTTCTTTATCATTGTGAAAATCTGCTAAAACTTCTAATTTATGTCTCTGTTCACGAGCATCTTCCTTACTTATTTTCCCAGTGGCTAAATCAGCATCAATAATTAACATTTTAGCGGGCAATCTGTTTTCTGAGAATCTCGAATTTGATTTAACAATTTCTTTGACAACTTTATGAATTAACATAAAACTAACAATTGAAAAAATTGCAAAAAAAGAAATTTCAAAAACATAGAAATTATTATGTTTGACAAAATAAGCCAAATAGTCCGTTATTTTTAAAGTTTTGGCTTTTAAAAGAATAAATATTACAGAAAGAATATTAAAAATAATTCTAACCAGTGTTGTTCCATTCATTATAGAGAGCAAAGATGATTTTGCCAAAGGAAGTTTCCAATTTATACAAAGAAACAAAACAATTATAAGTAAAATATTTATTATCAATAAACTGTCAGATAACCTTGAAGACAGAGGCACTGTCACAATCAAACATAAAGTAATTACATATATAGTATCAAAAGGTATTGTATTGTTGTTTAAGAATGTTTCTATTTTTTTTATCATATTGATATCCTCCTTTTTATTAGTATTATTTCTATTGTAACATCTGAACATGTCAAAAATGGACGTTGTAAATTTGAAATTTGTATAAATACTTAATTCCACTTAACCACGTTCATTTTGGAAGATGTAAATATTTTAAATTCAAAGTTTTACATAAGGTTTTAATTTATTTTTGTGATTATCTTAGTAAATGTCTATTTGCTCAATTAAATTATTATTTCTTTTACATCTGAAAGATTGTATTTTATGCTTTAAACTTTTATCGTCATTGCTAAAAACTCTTGCTACCGCCCAACCACTTTCATACCAAACTGGCTGAATTGTCTGCTTTACTAGCTCTAAACCGTAAATATTTTTTGTACCAAGATCGTTACAATATTCATTTGCAAATTTTAAAAACTCTTTTTTACATTGTCTTATTTGATATTTTGATAATTTACCGGACAAATCCACGGCAAAAACATCTCTCATATTTTGAGGAGGTATAGTAATCCATTCTCCACAATCTGTTTTAATATTTTTATCAGGAATATATAATTTTAGTTCAGCATTGTTTCTTAAATCTTTAGCATAAATATTTAAAGTATAACAATATTCATCATCTTTTTTGGAATAAAATAAATAGTTATCCGTTTTAAAAGTTGTTTTATTGTAACCTTGTAAGAATTTAATAATTTTATAATAAGGCAGGTCAATTTCACCATTTATGATTGATGGCATATCAATCCAATTTAGGAAATTATCAATAGTATATTGTTCTTCACCCTGTTTTATAGTCTCAAAAATAATATCCTCATTTGTTTTAGGGTATTCTTTTAATAGCGTAATTACATATAAATCTGTAACTTTCATAGAATCAACAATACAATTATTATGTTCATCACGTTCACAAGACCAATTTGAAATAATGATTTTATTTTTAAATAAAAAACAATCCAATCCTCTTGAATAACATAAAAAATATATTCTTGAATTTTTTGGAATATTTAAAATTGTTTTAATCATTTCCATTTGCTTAAAAACATATTTTGTAAGGTATGTATCTTTTGATTTTCTGATTTTATCAAGTTGTTTCATATTTGCTCCTTTATATTTCTCATTATAAAATGCAACTATGTCATTTTAAGTCATACCTAAATAATGATAGCTGTTTTGTTTCAATAATTTGTTTAAAAATAATATATTTAAAGCATTAATATTTTTTAAATAAATATTATAATGCGAATATGGATACACAAATTCTTGCCGAATATTTGGAATATCTTGAATTGGAAAGAGGTTTATCCCAAAACACAATAGATGCGTATAGGCGTGATATTCTTATGTTTTTGGATTACTCTAAACACCCTGATTTTGATAATGTTACAAGAATGGGTATTAATTCTTATATTCGCTTTTTGAGAGAAGAAAATTATTCTCCGACAAGTGTTATCAGAAAAATAGCATCATTGAGGGGATTTTTTAAATGGCTTTGTGCAAATGAAATGTGTAAATTTGACCCGACATTAACAATCGAACGTCCAAAAATTCCGCAAAGATTGCCAAAAGTCATGACTGTTGCTGAAATAGAAGAAATTTTGCGGGAAAATCTTTCAAAAACACAAAGAGTAATTGTTGAACTTCTTTACGGATGCGGACTTCGTGTATCTGAACTTACAAATTTAAAAATAAATAACTTTGATTTAAGTGCAAAATACCTGACTGCATTTGGTAAAGGTTCAAAGGAAAGAATTGTTCCGCTTGGCAAAAAAGCAATAGTTGCGATAAAAGATTATTTGCCGTTTAGAGATTTTTTATTGAAAAAATTTAGACTGGATACAAAAATTCTACTAATAAATGAAAATGGTAAAAATATGACAAGACAAGAGGTATATATTTTTATACACGAATTGGGCAAAAAAATTCATAAAAACATTTCACCACATACGTTAAGACACTCTTACGCAACTCATCTGCTTGAAAATGGTGCAGATTTACGTGTCGTACAAGAACTTTTGGGACATAGTGATGTTGCTACAACCCAACTTTATACACACATCAGTAAAAAACGACTTAAGGATGTATATTTTGCAATAAACAGGTAAAAATGAACATAACAGCAGGAAAATACAAAAATCAAAAAATAACAGCACCTGATGAAAAAATAACCCGTCCTACGCTTTCCAAAGTTAGAATGGCAGTTTTTAATACTTTACAAGCGTTAATTGATTTTGAAGATGCCAGTTTTCTTGATATGTTTGCCGGTTCAGGAATTATGGGACTTGAAGCATTATCAAGAGGTTTTTCAAAAGTTACTGCTATAGAAAAAAATACTAAAGTTTTTAAAATTTTAGAAGATAATTATAAAAAAATAGGTGAAAAACAAAATCTTATAAAAGGAGATAGTTTAAAATCAGTTCCAAGCGAATACTTTGATGTTATTTATATAGATCCTCCTTATTATGCGGGAGTTTATGAGCAGGCTCTTTCTGTTTTACCCGATTGCAAAATTATTATCCTAGAACATACAACTGATATTGATTTTTCAAATTATGAATTAATAAAACAAAAAAAATACGGCGATAAATTCCTAACATTTCTAAAAAGAATTTAGATTAATAAAACTTAATAAAAATCTTAAAATCCTAAAGTTTCATGAAAATTAGCCGATAACATGCATGTAGGTAGTAAAAATAAAGGGAATATGTGTATGGTTTCAGGAATTAATTTTAATAATTATAGTGTTGAACAATTAAAAGAACTAAAACAAGCCGGTGTTCAAGGTATCTCAGATAAGGATATTAAGGCTGCCGAAGAAAGAGAAGCTAATGCTGCAAAAGAAAGTGATGAAGCACAAGTTTCATACGAAATAAAAGAGGATGCAAGTGAAGTAAATGAAGCTCAGCAAGAAGTTGAAACAGCAAAAGAATACGGAACAAATTTAAAAGGTATTCTTGAAAAATTGATGGATAAATGTGCTTCAAAAAATGATGAAATGGCAAAACTTCAACAAGAAATGGATAAATATATTGTAACAATGGAAGATTTATCTGCTGTTGCAGGTGACATTCAAGCAAAAACAAAAGAAGATTTAAATGCGGTTCAAGCAGAATCAGATAAGAAAATAGCAGAAGCTGAAGCAAAGCAAGAAGAAATAGAAACTGAACAAAAAGTAATAGACGAAGAAGTTGCTAAAGGTAATGATGCAGACGAAGCGGTTATTGAAGAATCACAAGATAAAATAGATACTTTAAGCGGTGAAGTAGGCAATGTGGCAAATGAAATGAAAGCCTTAGAAACAAAATCTGCCGCTAAAATAAAAGAAGCAGCAGCATTAAAAGCAACATTATTGGGCGATTCAATGATGGATGTAAAAGAAAAAGCAGAAGCTACATTAAAAGATGCAATAAATGCTAATGAATATGCAGATGTTACAATCACACAGGGTACAGAAGCAACAAATATTAATGATAAAAAAGCAGCTAAAAATGCCGGTTTTATTAAAGGTTCCAGTGTTGCGGGTATTGCTCTCGGTGCGACAATTGGTTTGTTTGGCGGCGGTATTATTGGCGGTTTTTTAGGCGGTGCCATTGGCAGTTTATTTGGTGGAAAGAAAGGCGATGTAGGCATGGCTCATAAAATGGGTAATGCTGCTATTTCTCTTGGAGAACAACTTGGCGGTTCATCACAAAATGTTGTTGGTGGTGTAAAACAAGTAGGAACTCAATATGGTTTTGGTTTTGCAAATACAAAAGGTATTGAAAATATTGTAAGTAAAGAGTATGTTGATACATCAAAAATGGCTGAAATTAAAGATTTTAGTACTGCAAAACAAGAAAAAGGTTTCTTTGGTGCTATAAAACAAATGGGTGAAAATGATAAAATTTATAGTGAAATAGCAGACGCATCTAAGAAAAAAGGTCAAAAAGAACAAGAAGCAAAAACAGAAGCGTAATGAAATAATATAAAACAAAAAGGATGACGGTAAAGTCATCCTTTTTGTTTTATATTATCTAAATAAATACTAAGCTGCTTTTTCATCTTCTTTTGCTTCTTTAGTTTGTGCAGGTTCAGGAAATCTTACGATATGGTGATGTTTTTTACCTGCTTTTTGATTTTCAGGAATACCATGATAAGAACCTTGATATGCACCTGATGCATTTGCTTTTTCTTTTGCATCTGCTGTTGGTTTTGTTAAACCTCTTTCTTCTCTTGCTTTATCTATTTCTTCAGGATTTTTTACCGTTAATACAACTTTACCTTCAGTTTCTTTATATACTGCATCTTTCAAATCAACAGGATAATCGTCATAGTTTCCACCGATTTTACCTTTAATGATTTCTTCAGTTACTGCGTCAGCATGAACTTGAATGTTATCAGGCATGTTTGGATATCTTTTCATCCATTCTTCGTAAGACATATTGCCTCTTGAACCATTACATTCTTGACATTCACCCATATAATTATCAGTTGCGTTAGGGCCGCCTTTTGATTTTGGATGAATATGTTCTGCTGTTACAACTGCCTTTTGAATTAATCTGTGAGCAAATTTTTCATCGCTGCTTCCGTATCCATAAGTTGTAATCATTTTGCTGATGATTTTTTCAGATTCAGGTAATTGAACCGCTACATCTAAAATCTTGTGCATTTGTTCGTGTTGAATACCTTTTTTATGTTCTAAATCAACCAAACCTGTTAAAAAGTTTGTTCTGTTAAAGTTACCTGTTGATTTTGGTTTTTTTCTGTCTGCTGCAACTGCAAATGTTGTTTTTAATTCTCTTTCACAAGCATTTTGAACAGGATTTCCTTCACCTAAAAGTTCTTTAGATTTTTCACTTGTTCTTTTGATTACATCAATTTGTTCATCTTTCAATATTTGAGCAGCATCAGCACCTTTTCTTTTTACTGCTGTTGTTAATGTTGCATCAGGCATATCTTTTAATTGTTTTTGGATAAAATGTACTATTGCTTTTTCTTCTGCTCTAAAATAGTTCATATTATCATCTAAGATTTGGTTTAGTTCAGCACCTGCTGCATTACCTGCTTTCATTGTGAATTCATCAACTTGTTTGTTTGTCATCATTGGACGACCGCAACAAGTACAAGGCATATCTTCTAATTCTTTAACTCTGAAGTTAGAAGTTGAGCAAGGAAAACCTGTGAATGCAGGATTTACCATTTGAGAACCAAAGAAATAATTTCTGGCAATTTGTGATGCTCTTGATGAATTTGCTTCGATTGGATTTGTTACGTTTTTTGTTAATTCTTGATTTTGTTCTTTTGATTTTTGGGATGTTGCCATCATTGCTAACGGTGTAGCTGCAAAAATTCTTTGTACGTGCATTGTTTGAGACCTTACCTTTTTATCCTACCTAAATTTTCGTGTTTATCTTTTATATATTATTTTATAAGAGACCTTTTATTTATATTCTTATTATATATGCTACATTAAATTTTTCAATAAATATTAACTTTTATTTCAATCTTTTTAAGATGGTTGCGATTGAGGCTTATTAGGGTATTGCGGAGTTGTTGGTTTTGGCAACCCTCTTTCTTCCCTTGCCTTATCAATTTCTTCAGGATTTTTTACTTCAAGTTTTATTATACCGCCTGTTTCTCTATTCATTGTTGCTTGAATATCTAACGGATAATCATCATATCTGCCGCCTAAGTTTCCATTGATAATTCTTTCCGTAACCTCGTCAATGTTTCTTTGAACACTTCTTGGCATGTTCGGGAAGTTTTCCATCCATTCTTCAAGCGGCATGTGACCACGTTTGCTGTTACAATCACCGCATTCAGCAACGTAGTTTGCAGTGTGGTCAGGGCCTCCAAGTGTGTCAGGATGGATATGTTCCGCAGTTGAAATTGCTGTTTGTGCTAATCTGTGAGCAATATCTTTATCTTCCTTTGTTCCGTGTCCATATTTAACGATAAATGCTTCTATGGAATTTTTTGACATAGGCAATTTTACAGCACTGTCTAAAATTTGACCCGCTAATTCTTTATCTTTTAATGTATTTGTAACTTCAACCAAATTTTTTAAGAAAGGTTTTCTTTCAAAGTGATGTGCATCAGTACTGTGTTTGATATCTTTTAATGCTTTTTGTACACATTTTTCAACAGGATTATCTTTTCCTAACACGGATGCTTTTTGCGAAACTTCACTTAATACCAACTTTTGTTCATCCTCCAATAATACTTTTGCACTTGGAGAATACTGAGTCATTATACCCTTCATTGTTAAATCAGGATTTGCTTTTGATGTCTTTAACATAAAGTTTACGACAGCTTTTTCTGTTCCTCTAAAGTATTCCATGTTTGCTGTCAACAGATTTTGTAAATCTTCACCTTTTGCACCAACTGCTTTATTTTCAAAGTTTTGTACACCTTTATTTGTCATCATCATACGACCGCAACAAGCACAAGGTATACCTTCTTCTTTTTTTACTTTAAAATCTGATTTTGAACAAGGATGTCCTGCAAAGTGTACCATTTGCCCGCCTCTAAAGTAGCTGGAAAGTGCTAGAGAACCTTTTTTGTTATCTTCTGCTTTTAACTCAGGTTGCACTTGTTGATTGGCAACTTCTTTTGTAACATTAGTTTGTTTTGCTTGTTGTACTGCTACATTTTGAACATCAATGTTTCTCAATATCATATAAACACACTCTTATTTGTAAATTGTATTCATATAATACCCCTAAAAATTTTTTTTGTTATTAGCATGTTTAAATATTTACAATAGTTTATAATGTACTATTTACACTAATTTCCAACAATACGACTTTTATATGAAATTTTATTTACAATGTTGCAAAAAAAAATATTTATGTGAAAATAATTTTGGATATTAATAGTTTTTACTTTTTTTAGTGAAGAAGGAGAAAAAATGAAAAAAAGAACTGGAATGGCATTGTCGGCTATGTTGCTAGCAATGTTGATGTCTGCTCCTGCATTTGCGAGTGAAGCAGATTTGGTGGTTCCTGAAATCGCAAAACATTATCCTTTAGGATACACATTGTTATTGTGGGGTCTTGGAGTTTCTGTTTTGGGCTTGATTTTTGGACTTATCGCATTTTTACAAGTTAAGAAAAATGAAGTTCATGATTGCATGGCTGCTGTTGGTAACACAATTTTTGAAACTTGTAAAACATACCTTGTTCAACAAGGTAAATTCTTAATCGCATTAGAAATTCTAATCGGTTTATGTATTGCATTTTACTTTGGTGGATTGGCTAAAATGGGCTGGACAGGTGTTCTGATTATTTTGGCCTTTTCTGTTATTGGTATTTTAGGTTCTTATGCAGTAGCATGGTTCGGTATTAGAATGAATACACTTGCTAACTCAAGAACTGCATTTACTGCATTAAAGGGTAATCCGTTGAACATTTTGAACTTGCCTTTAAAAGCAGGTATGTCAATCGGTGTTGTACTTGTATCAATCGAATTGATTTTGATGTTGGTAATTTTATTATTTGTTCCGGGTAACATTGCAGGTGCTTGCTTTATCGGTTTTGCAATCGGTGAATCTTTAGGTGCTTCTGCATTACGTGTAGCAGGTGGTATCTTTACAAAAATTGCAGACATTGGTTCTGACTTAATGAAAATTCAATTTGGTATTAAAGAAGACGACCCTAGAAACCCTGGTGTAATCGCTGACTGTACAGGTGATAACGCAGGCGATTCTATCGGACCTACTGCTGACGGTTTTGAAACTTATGGTGTAACAGGTGTTGCTCTTGTTTCATTTATTTTATTGGCAGTTCAAGGTGATGTTAACCAATGTCAATTATTGGCTTGGATTTTCACAATGAGATTCTTAATGATTGTTACATCAATCGTTGCATACTGGGTTAACGGTTTATTTACAAATGTATATGCTGCTAACGTCAAAAAGTTCGATTTCGAACAACCTTTGACAAATTTAGTTTGGGTTACATCAATCCTTTCTATTGTCATGACTTACGGAGTAAGTTACTGGTTATTGGCTCCAATGGGCGGTAATTTATGGTTAATCTTATCAACAATTATCTCTTGTGGTACTGTTGGTGCAGCATTAATTCCGGAAGCAACTAAAAAATTCACTTCGCCTCAAGCGGTTCACACAAAAGAAGTTGTAACTGCTTCTCGTGAAGGCGGATCTTCATTAACAATTCTTTCAGGTATCGTTTCAGGTAACTTCTCAGGTTTCTGGATTGGTGCAGTTATTGTAATGTTAATGGGCTTGGCTTATGCCGCTAGTTTATTTATTCCAGAAGGAACTATGGTTTATCCGTCAGTATTTGCTTTTGGTTTAGTAGCATTCGGTTTCTTGGGTATGGGTCCTGTTACAATTGCCGTTGACTCTTATGGTCCTGTAACTGATAATGCTCAATCAGTTTATGAATTATCATTAATTGAGTCTATTCCAAATGTTGGTGAAGAAATCGAAAAACAATACGGTTTTAAACCTGATTTTGAAAACGCTAAAAAATACTTAGAAGAAAATGACGGTGCAGGTAACACATTCAAAGCTACTTCTAAGCCGGTATTAATCGGTACTGCAGTAGTTGGTGCTACAACTATGATTTTCTCTTTAATATTAGTTATCCAAAATGTTTTAGGTATTGAACCTGAAATGATTTTGAATATGTTAAATCCATACACATTACTTGGTTTTATTGCCGGTGGTGCTGTAATTTACTGGTTCTCAGGTGCATCTATGCAAGCTGTTACAACAGGTGCATATTCTGCAGTTGAATACATCAGAAAACACATTAAATTGGATTCTGAAGAACAATCAGCTAACATTTCAAATTCAAAAGAAGTTGTTAAGATTTGTACTCAATATGCACAAAAAGGTATGTGGAACATCTTTATTGCATTGTTCTCATTCGCTTTGGCATTCGCATTCTTATCAGCTCCTTTATGCGAAAACTTACATCCTGTATCATTCTTCGTAAGTTACTTAATTGCAATTGCAGTATTTGGTTTATTCCAAGCTGTATTTATGGCTAACGCAGGCGGATGCTGGGATAATGCTAAGAAAATAGTTGAAGTTGATTTGGCTGAAAAGGGAACACCTTTACATGACGCAACAGTTGTTGGTGATACAGTAGGCGACCCATTCAAAGATACTTCTTCAGTTGCTATGAATCCAATCATCAAATTTACAACTCTATTTGGTTTATTGGCAATGGAAATTGCTATTAATCCGTCATTCCAAAAATATGCACCTATTGTTGGTGTTGTATTCTTGGTAGTAGCGTTGGTATTTGTATGGAGAACCTTCTACGCAATGACTATTCCAACTAAAAAAGACTAATAATTAATTAGTTTTTATAAAAAGACCTCCTGTTGTTCTCAACAGGAGGTCTTTTATTTTTAAAAGAAAATAAGCACGCTTTTTATTAGCATGTTTATTTTTTAATATTTTTAAAATCTCAAACTAAAGTATGAGAAAATTCAAACTAAAGAAATATTAAGTAATTGCTTGAAATATACGATACTAGGTATGTAAGAAAAACACAACGGTATATAAGGATATATACACAGGTATTAATTGAAAGGAATCAGAATTATGGCAATTACAGTAAACACAAACATCCCATCACTAACAGCACAAGCTTCATTGAGTAAAGCAACAAATGCGATGAATACTGCGATGCAACGTATGTCAACAGGTTTGAAAATTAACTCATCAAAAGATGATGCAGCAGGTATGGCAGTAGCAAATAAATTAGATTACAAAGTAAGCTCATTAAAAGTAGCACAAGATAATGCTCAAATGGGTTCTTCATTATTAGATACAATGGAAGGAGTTATGGGTGTTATTAATGACAACCTTCAACGTATCAGAGATTTGACCGAACAAGCAGCAAACGGAACTTATGGTTCAGATGCAATTGGTGCAATTAAAACTGAAATTAACTCAAGATTAACAGAAATCAACCGTGTAGCAAATTCAGCAGAATTTAACGGTAGAAAACTCCTTAATGGTGATATTGCAACAGCAGGCGGTATAACATTGCAAGTTGGTATCGAGGCTTCACCAACTGCTGTGGGTGCAGAAAATTATTCAACTATCTTATTAGGACCGGAAGTATTCCAAAAATCAACAACAGATACTCAAGGTTTGAACATTGCAAATGTACCTGATAACTGGACAGATAGTGCTGCAAGAACTTATTTAAGTTCAGTTGATGGTGCAATTGCAAAAATTACAAATGCAATGACAGCAATTGGTGGTAAGCAAGCAGCAATTTCATCAGCAATGGAATCAGCACAAGTTATGGCAACAAACTTAACATCTGCAAGTTCATTGATTAAAGACGCTGATATTGCCGCAGAATCATCAAATTACATCAAACAACAAATTCTTCAACAAA